>NZ_JBDSQY010000342.1:0-7631 GCF_039929585.1 Capsulimonas sp. | reverse complement strand
CAAAATGAGCCGTCCCGGGGGCGTAATGCTTAAGGAATGATATTGATGCCCATCGAGCGGGCGGTGCCGGCGATGATCTTCTTCGCGGCTTCGATATCGTTCGCGTTCAAGTCCGGGGTCTTGGTCTCGGCGATCGTGCGGAGCTGCTCCTGCGTGATCTTGGCGACCTTGGTCTTGTTGGGCGTACCGCTTCCGCTCGGGATTCCGGCGGCCTTCTTCAGAAGGTCGGCGGCGGGCGGGGTCTTGGTCACGAAGGTGAAGCTGCGATCTTCGTAGATCGTGATCTCCACGGGAACGATCGAGCCGATCATCGGGGCGGTTTTCTCATTGTACCCCTTGATGAACTCCATCATGTTGATGCCGTAGCTACCGAGCGCGGGGCCGACGGGCGGCGCGGGGGTCGCTTTTCCTGCGTTGATCTGGAGCTTGACGACTCCGACGACTTTCTTTGCCATGTTACTGTGTCCTCTGTGCTAACTAACGATTATGAGAAGCCCGGCGAATGAATTCGCGGCTAAAAAGTACAGCCGTCCACCTGCGTGGACTTCTGAAACCCGCGAAGGCGGGTGACTGTTTTTATAGGCGCGAATTCATTCGCCGGCCGCTCAGGCGATCTGACTACCTACGAAATCTTTTCGATCTGGCTGAATTCCAGCTCGACGGGCGTATCGCGTCCGAAAATCGAGATCAGAACCTTGACCTTGTCCTTGGGCGCGTTGATCTCCTGGATCGATCCGGTAAAGTCCGCGAACGGACCGGACATAACGCGGACGGCCTGGCCCAGCGACCATGCGGGACGGATCAGCGGGCGCGTCTCAGACTCGGCGAGGGCGCTTCGGATCGCCGCGATCTCGCTGTTCTTCACCGGGGTCGGTTTGGCGTCGCCGACAAACCCGATCACTCCCGTGGTGCTCTTGACAAGGTACCAGGTGTTGTCGTCCAGGATCATCTCAATAAAGACATATCCTGGGAAGACTTTGCGGTCGATCTCGCTCTTTTTGCCGGCGCGGACGCGGGTCTCTTTTTCGGTAGGGACCAGGATCTCGTAGACCTTGCCCTTGAGGCCCATCGTCTCGGCGCGACGCTCAATATTGGTCTTGACCTTCTTCTCGTGTCCGGAGTACGTGTGGACGGCGTACCAGTGCTTCAGCATAACGTCTCTTTACTTCCTCGGGCTCTTTGGCGTCTCGCGGACAATCGGCTATTTGCCGGTGAACAGTGGGGTCATCAACTTGTCCAGAATGACGTTAAGCGCGCCAGTCCAGATCGCCACCGCGAAAACCAGCGCTAAAACGACCGTCGTAGACTTAAGCAGCACCTCGCGCGTGGGCCAGGAAGTCTTCTGCAGTTCGATCCAGGCTTCCTGGAAGAACTGCTGCGGACTGACCGGCTTTCGAGTCGCCATCGCCGCGGCGCGCTTTTGGGCGGCAGCCATCGCGGGATTAGTCGGCGCAACCGGCTTCTTAGGCCCGGTCGGCGCCGGCTGGTTCTTGTTCGGAGTATCCGCCATTTGAGAAACCGTCCTCGCATGCCCTCAGGCCGTCTTCGGCCGTCAGGCAAAAAAATGAACAGGGGGTGCGCCCCTGTTCGTCATCTGGGAGATAATTTAGCACATCCACAACGCGTTTGTCAAGTTTACAGTGATTTATTTTGGGAGTTCCGCCCCTTCTCTTGCGCGTGATACGCCCGCTGATGCTCCACTTCGTCCTCATACGGCTCCATGTGGATAATCGGGTGCAGGTTCGGCAGCGCCTCGCGCATCTGGTCTTCCAGGTCCTCCGTCAGTCGATGCGCTTCGACAAACGTATGCGTGTCGGCGATCTGCACGTGGACATCGGCGTGCCGATGCGATCCCGATTTTCGGGTGCGCAGCTTGTGGAAATCCAGCACTTCTTTGTTCGAGCGCAGTACGTTCTCCAGGATCGCCACCTCAGCCGCCGGCAGCACCCGGTCCGACAGGGTGAAGACGGCGTCGCGCGCCAGCGAAAAGCCCACGTAAAGAATGAGCAGCGCCACGCCGAGCGCCGCCAGCGAATCCCACTGCGCAAACCCCGTCACACGGACCAGGATCAGTCCCAGGACGACGCCAAGCGAGGTAATAACGTCCGTTTTCAGATGGTGACCATCGGCCAACAGCGCCGGGGAGTCCAGATCGCGCCCACGCTGCATCAGATAGCGGGAAACCCAGTAGTTGACCAGAGCGCTCGCCGCCATCGTTCCCAGCGCCCAGTTCAAATGCTGGAGGGGCTCGGGATGGATCAGCTGACGCACGGCCTGCACGATCGCGTAGCAGCCACCGGTGAGAATGAGCGTCGCGGTGGCGATGCCGGAGAGGTTTTCGATCTTGCCGTGCCCATAGGCGTGCGTCTCGTCCGGCGGCTCATCCGAAACGCGCACCGAGAGGTAGACGATCAGTGAGCCGACCAGATCGGCGCCGGAGTTGACCACCTCGGCCAGCACGCCGACGCTTCCGGTAACGGCGCCGACCACGATCTTCATCATCAGCAGCCCCGTGTTGGAGGCCACCGCCCATCGCGCGGCGTCGCGTTTGCCCTTCGCGGCGTCGCGCGGGTTGTTAGAGATCGTTGAGGTCATTGCTTGCTCGGCCTGGAAATTGTGTGAGACTACTTCTTGCTGGGAATCAGAGAAGCCTTGGTCGCCGGACTATTATATCCTACTAACTCCATATACGCCGTTCCCGACACGGAAACTTTTCCGCCGGCCCGCCGTTGAGAGCCTTCCACCACGCAGCTGCCCTCCCAGATGCTTCCACCCGGCCCTAAAATAGGAATCTCCTGCGCTTGGACATCCGCCCGAATTTGCAGATGCAGTTTCTTCTCAGGAAAATCCACCGTCCACGCCGTCGGATAACGCACACCTGTGACCGAGCTTGTCCAGTACGACGCCGGATCGGGCTTGAAAGAGATTTTCTTGGTCACCGTTTGAACGCCATGGGCGTCCATAAACGTCGCCAGCGGGAAGAAGATCTTGCCTGTCGCCAGATCCCGCTGCCGCCAGAACAGAATATCGGTCCCATCCGTCAGCTGCACCCCCCACCAATCCCAGCCATCGTTCTGCGCCACCCAGGAGTTGCCCCACTGATGGTCCATCCACCCCTGCCCCGCCACGATCTTCTCCGCGCCCGCGCCGGTATCCACCGATCCCGTCGCTCCGCAGCGCGTCAGCGAGAAATAATACATATCCTTGGGCGTCACCAACCCCGTTTCACCCTTGCCGCCCACCGCCATCATAGGTTTGCGCGCCAAAAGCGTCAGATCGATCTTGTCCGCTCCGCCCGCGTTCAGCATCACATGCACCGACGTATTGTCGTCCTTGATGGACGTCAGCGTATTGTCCTTACCATACTCCAAACGAAACGGCTTCGACTGCACCACCGCCGACGACGGAATTTGAATGTGCGGCGGCGGCAGAGCGCCCTTGCCCAGCGCCTTCATCAGCGCCTGCGCCGACTTGTCCTTGGGATGCGACATCGCCAGCAGCGGCGCGACCTGCTTCAAGTACATCGTCATATTCGTATCGGCCAGCGAATACGCCCGCTGCGTCTTGCTGTCCAGATCCGTCACCGAATAGATCAAATAATGCGCGCGCGGCTGCGGCGACACCCCGTCCAGAATCGACACCCCATTCCCGAACCGAAAGAACGACCCCACCAGCGCCAAATGCCGCCCCTTCTCCGTGGTTACCCGCGCATTCACATACCACCACTCCACGTTCACGCGCGGATGCGGCGCAATCGGAAACGCCGCAGCCTTCGCCGCAGCGACTGCTGGCAAGACGCCTATGACCGGCGCCGCCCCGAGGCAGGCGGCGAGCATCAAAGATTTCAATCGCATGAGAAGTCGTGCTTTCTATATTCTTGGGAAATGAGTATATGCTGATATTATACCCAAGGGGATAGGAGCTCAGCGGAGGAATAAGAGACGGCGCCGTCGAGGGCAATCAGGGGCGAATGTTGGTCCAGAGATCGCAGGGAGCAAATTGTGCAATGTGGCCTGGATTGGTTGTTGCGATAATAAAATCCGAAGACGGCCGTCCTAGGCTCAATGCTTGAACAGCCAGAATTACGTCGCCATCCAGAGCCTTTGGATTGGCGGTCGCCTTTCCTGATTTACGCGCTTTTGCCCAAAGACGCGCCGCCGCCTCAAACGGATGATCTGGCTCTGCGCGTCGCGAAGTTCGAGTTCTCTTAATGCTTCGTAATAAGCAATTGCAGGAACTAGGACCGTGTGTCCTGCGCTTTCGCAGGCATTTATCCACTCTCGGCAGTGATCTGTGAGGGTTGCCGGCTCTCCCGGTCTCTTACCAGTGCTGCTTGCCGGAAATGTGTCGAGTACGATAATCATTGTCTACAGGAATCTCATTCCCAACTCCGCCCGAGTCTCGTTGATACCGCGTTCGATGTCGCTCCAAAGCTGGTTTTCCGCCTCTCGTTCGGCGACGGTCATGTTTGCATCTTCTTCAGCCCACTCAGCGAACAGAACGGAAGCAGACTTGTGGGCAGAGGTTTTCGTTCCCGTTTCCGCCTGCCACTGATGAAGTTTGGCAAGAACGTCATTCACATCCGCATCGACTTCCTCCGGCAAATTCTCGCGCAGCAAAGTTTCGGCAAACTGCGCGGGCGCAACACCCCGCCGACGCGCGGCTGCGCTCAATCGGGCTTCTTCCGCTGGTGTCAAATTGATCAAAAGGCTCATGATACGTCCTCCTCGCCCTGCAAAAGCACGCAGGCATAGCGGCGCATAAATATTATACCAAATGTGGCGACGATAGGCTTCAACGCAAAGAAGGCGGGCGCCGATGGTCGGCGCCCGCCTTTATTTATAGTGTCTTTGGAATGCCGAACGCCCAGTTATACGGCGCGGCGGCCCGTGATCAGATTATAGACGAACATCACAACAGCGATCACAAGGATCAGGTGAATCAGCGAGCCACCGACGTGCAGCAGGAAGCTAATCAGCCAAATTGCGACGAGAATGCTAGCGATTGTGTATATTAAGCCCATGAGTTTTCTCCTAGTTTGTAAATCGGTCATCCTTGACGGCCAACCCATCATTGATGAGTATTTACCCGGCAAGCGAATGGCGGAAACATAGGGAGAATTTTATTTTTTGGAGACACGACGAAGTCTTTGTGGCGCTGCGGCGCCTCTCCTCACCTTGACACCTTCCTCTCTTTCGGGCTATCATAAAGGCTCCATGCGGATTTTAGTGACCAACGACGACGGCGTGCAGGCGGATGGGATCTTTGCTCTCAAGACCGCCCTGGCGCGGGATAACGACGTGACTGTCGCGGCGCCCGAGAGGCAGCAAAGCGCAACAGGGCACGCCATTACCCTGCACAAGCCGCTGCGCCTGACCGCCGCCAAGATGCGCGACGGGTCGGATGTCTGGATGTCCAACGGCACTCCGTCGGACTGCGCGACCCTCGGATTGATCGAAGCGATGGGCGGATCGGCGGATATGGTCGTCTCCGGCATCAACCATGGCCCAAACCTGGGCTGGGATGTCCACTACTCCGGGACTGTGTCCGCCGCGATTGAAGCGACCGTGATCGGCGCGCCGTCGTTCGCCGTTTCCGTGGCGACCTTTGATTCCGAAGTGCACTGGGACGCCGCCGCGAACTTCGCCGCGCGGCTCGCCCAGTGGCTCAAACGCCACCCCCTGCCGCCCAACACGATTCTGAACGTCAACGTGCCGAACCTGCCGGAAAGCGAGATCCGTGGGGTCGCGGTGACTACGCAGGGACGCCGGCAATATGTGGATCGGATCGAAAAACGGATCGACCCCATCGGGCGTCCGTACTACTGGCTCGGAGGATCGCTGGCCGAGGAGGCGCTTGGCGCCGAGGCGGGGACAGATGTGCGAGCGGTGGCGGACGGATTGATCTCCGTGACCCCGATCCATCTGGACATGACCGCCTACTCCCTCATGCCTATGCTGCAGGACCTGACCGCCTAGCTAGCCGTCAGGTCCGGTAACTCCTCCAGCGCCGCCATCACCCAAGTTTTGACAACCATCGTTCGCAAAACTTTCGTCCCCAAGCTATGACAACGACCGTCAAGCTTCCGAGAAAAGATTCATGACAGACGCAAATTACGCACCGCAGGACGCACATGAGAGCACGGACAAGCGCCCCATCGTCGCCAAGTTCGGCGGCTCCTCCGTCGCGGACGCCAACCAGGTCCGCAAGATCGCCGCCATCGTGCGCGCCAACCCCGCCCGGCGCTTCGTCGTGGTCTCCGCCCCCGGCAAACGCAGCAGCGGCGACAAAAAGATCACCGACCTCCTTTATCTCTGCCACTCGCTTGGCGAGCAGGGACTGGACGCCTCCGCGCCCTTCGCGGTCATCAAGGACCGGTATCTCGGCCTGGCCGAAGAGCTTGGCGTCCACGGCGCGTGGGAATGGCTGCGCGACATCCAGCAGCAGATCGCAGCGGGCGCGGAGAAAGACTGGGTCGCCTCGCGCGGCGAATACCTGAGCGCGCGGATCATCGCGGAGTTCCTGGACGCGGAGTTTGTGGACGCAATTGAAGGCATTACCTTCGGCTCCGACGGCCGGCTGCACGGCGCCGAGACCTACACCCGCATGGGCGCGCGCCTCGGCGCGGTTCCCAAGAACAAAGTTGCGGTGATCCCCGGCTTTTACGGCCAGGACGTCAAAGGCCGCATCCGGTGCTTCTCGCGCGGCGGCTCGGACGTCACCGGCGCGATCGTCGCCCGCGCCGTCCACGCCTCGGTCTACGAGAACTGGACCGACGTTTCGGGCATGCTCATGGCCGATCCGCGGCTGATCCCCAATCCCAAGCCGATCCAAGAAATCACTTACCGAGAGCAGCGGGAGCTGTCCTATATGGGCGCCACGGTGCTGCACGATGAAGCCGTTTTCCCTGTACGCGAAGCAGGCATCCCGATCCACATCAAGAATACGAACCAGCCGGACGACCCGGGCACCAAGATCGTCACCACGCGCGACTCGGCGAACACCGCGATTGTGGGTATCGCCGGACGACGCGGCTTCACGATCATCCTCACCGAAAAGGCGATGATGAACCAGGAGCGCGGCTATGGGCGTAAGGTTCTGGAAATCTTAGAAGCCAACGGCATCTCGTACGAGCACTCCCCCACCAGCATCGATACGCTTTCGGTGATCCTGACCGACGAAGAGCTCAACGGCAAGGAGGCGGAAGTCGTCACGGAGATCCGGCGGATGGTGCAGCCCGACCGCATCGAGGTCGAACGTGACATTGCGATGCTCGCGGTGGTCGGACAGGGGATGGTGCACCGGGTCGGCATCGCCGCAAAGATCTTCGTCGCGCTCGCTGGCGCGGAGGTCAATATCCGGCTGATCAACCAAGGCTCCAGCGAGCTGAACGTGATTATCGGCGTCTCCGATTCCGACTATGAGCGCGCACTGAAGGCGATTTACGACGCCTTCGCCGAAGAAGTTTAGCCGTCCCTGTGGGTGTTTCGGCCCCTCCGCCCCACAGATTTAGGATGGCCCCTCCGCCCCACAGATTTAGGATGGCCCCTCCGCCTCACAGATTTAGGATGGCCCCTCCGCCCCAATTCTGGGGGACCGGAAAATGCCTCACTCCGAAATCTGGTCCCCCA
>NZ_JBDSQY010000341.1:0-3309 GCF_039929585.1 Capsulimonas sp. | reverse complement strand
ATAATCCGCGCTGGCCTGGGCGATTTGTACGCCCGCCTGTGCGTCGGCAATGGCGTCGGCGCTAGCCTGCGCCTCGGCCTGCGCGTCGGACACGCCCTGCGCCGCCACGGAGTACTGAGCGGTCGCCTGCGCGACGGCGGCGCGGTGGTGCAAATGATGCGTCAGATGCGCAACCTGCGCGTTGATCCGCGCCCCGTTCGCCGCCTGGATCGCCTGCTGCGTTTTGGCGGAAAGTTCAGCGCTGTCAAGCTGTGCGATCAATTGCCCGGCGCGCACGCGGTCCCCAGGATACACGGGCAGCGAGACGAGCGCCCCCGTGATACGCGGTGAAATCTCCTGCTCGTTGAAGGGCAGGACCGATCCCGTGTAAGTCACCGTATCGTCCAGTGATCCTCGCCGCACGGACGCGAGGGAAACCGGAGCGGCGCCCGTGGGTGGACGCATGGCGCTCATATCCATCGCCTGGGCGGAAATCACATCGAGCTGTCCAGGCTTATGGAAGCTCCGCACAGCCACAAGAGTGATCGCAATCACGATGACGAGAGCCAGGAGGCTCAGCGTATTTTTCCAGAGTCCGCGCATAGAAGTATCCGATCCAGAAAGCCGATCTCAAAAAAGCGGCTTGGCGAGAGTTGGTTCAACCCTCGGCGGTTCTCATCCCTAAGAACCGCCGAGGCCAGGAGGGCGCCAAGCTTGCGTTCCCGGCGCCTTGCCGCCCGAAGGCGACATTTGTCTGCCCGCAGGCTACATTTTCATGCCGCCCATTGGCTTCGCGGGCACGGCTTTCTTAGACACCGCAACAGGAACGAGCTTACCGCCGTCCATCGGATCTTTGAAGTGATCCTTCTTCGCCGTGGCGGCGTCATACTTCATATGGCACTTGGAGCACACATAGGTCGTCGGAGCGGTCTTGGCGTGCGCCTTGGGCTTGGCGGCGTTTGCGGACAGAGGCGTCAGGCTGATCGCCAGAACGGCGAGAGCAATCGCGGTCTTCATGTTGTTATTCTCCTTGTGAAAGTCACAAAAGGGACTTCCGTGTGGCGTGGGCTATGGCTTGAGGCAGGAGCGAACCTCCCACATCAAGACAGGGTGGATATCGTAGTCGGATAGATTTGATCGGCCGCAAAGGGCGTTACGCCAAAGCGACTTGGAGCGAAGGGTTAGGAAATTGGAGGCGCACGTAACCCATGCGAACGAATCGATGGGCGCGGTGAACAAGGCGAAGATTGCGGACGAGGGGCGTCCACAGGAATTTCAATCGGCAAGGAAACGGAAACGACAGCAGCAGGCGGGGCGGCTGCGGGGGCGGCGTCCAGCATCCATCGCTGCGTGGTGGGAGTGAACGCGGCCTGGGAGCTTCGAAGCGACTTCACCGTAATCAAACATGTGGCGGCATGCAGCTCCGGCTGCGGCGAAGCGCCCGTATGCGACATCGCCATCCCGCAGGCGCGCATCAGCGCCGCTTTGGAGCGGCAGCAGGACATTTGCGAACAGCGAATTTGTGACGGCGTCGCTCCAGAAATAGGAATAACAGCGTGCATACAAGGACGCGACGACGGGGATGCCCCCACACAACGAACGCTAACGTCCGCGAGAGCGCATGCAGGAACAACCGCCTGTACGAACATCGTCAGGAGGAGGACCAGCATCACCCAGTTGTAAAGTCGCCGTTTCATCTGTGCGTTTATCGTACCCCTCTTCTCCTTAGTTTACAAAGGAACGAAGAAAATAGTTCCATAGTGGAACCGTCGCACAGCGAACCAGTATAAAAACGAAAAAACCGCAAAACCGGGCAATTTCTTCATTGCGTCGATTCTGCGGCTAATTCTTTAAGTGGCGGGGATGACGGGACTTGAACCCGCGGCCTCTGCCTTGACAGGGCAGCGCTCTAACCAATTGAGCTACACCCCCATGGCCTTTTCGCTTTTGCTTGTTTTCACTAGCGGGCGAACGAGAACAAGTATACCCTCAGTAAGGCTTGGTGTCAATACCCAGTCGTCAATATTTTCGGAGCGTGTTTTGTCTTGACGCCCCCGCCCCCTCCTGCCATAATATCGTATCATGACAAAACTCACCACCGCTTTTTTGGGCGTCGCCCACATTCACACGCCGGATTTCGTACGCCGTCTCAATGCCAGAAGCGGCCAGATCACCGTCAAATATGTTTACGACCGTGAGGCCGAGCGCGGAACGAAGGTCGCTGGCGAGACCGGCGCACAGTTCGTCTCGGATGTCGACACGATTTTGAACGATCCCGAGGTTACCTCGGTGATCGTCTGCTCCGAGACAAACTTCCATGAAGACCTCGTGATCCGCGCCGCGAAGGCGGGTAAGAACCTGTTTGTCGAGAAGCCGCTGGGCCTGGGCGCGGAAGATTCCGCCAATATCGCCGCCGCCATCAAAGAAGCCGGCGTGATTTTCCAGACCGGTTTCTTCCAGCGCAGCAGCCCCATCAACATCTTCATCAAGAAGGAGATTGAGGCCGGCAACCTGGGCAAGATCACCCGCGTCAGCTACTCCAACTGCCATCAGGCGGCGCTGGACGGCTGGTTCGACACTGACTGGCGCTGGCTCGCCGACAAGTCCCTTGCCGGCGGCGGCGCGATGCTGGACCTGGGCGCGCACATGCTGGACCTGATTATCGACACGATCATCCCCAGCGAAGGCGAAGTCACGAGCCTGGCGGCGGCGCTCGGCAACAAGGGCGGACGCTACGGCGATGAGATCGACGAGTACGGCACAGCCCTACTCACCTTCGCCTCCGGCGCGACAGCCACGTTCGACGCCAGCTGGATCGATCCAAAGCTCAAGTCCACCTGGGAGATTTATGGAACCGAAGGCCAGATCCAGGTTATCGGTTATACTCAGGTCCTTTACTTCTCCAAAAAAGTCGAAGGCGCCGACGGCTCCCCCATCACCGAACTTCCCGCCAGCGCCCCGCACGCCTTCGAGCTGTGGGTGGAAGCCCTCCTGGGCAACACTCTCCCCGTCCCACTCGTCACCGTGGACCAAGCCGCTCTCGGCAGCACGCTGATGGAACGGATCTACATCTCGGCGGGACGGACAACGCGGTAGCGACCTATTCCCCCGGCGCTTTAGCGCGTTTCCCCCTTTTCCCAGTGAAGGGCTAAAGCCCGGGAAAAGGGGTGTTCGTAACTACCGCCCAGGCGAGTTTTGTCGTTTGGTCATAGGAGAAGAGGCCCCTCCGCCCCAATTCTGGGGGACTCGGTTTTGGCCCCTCCGCCCCAATTCTGGGGGACTCGGTTTTGGCCCCTCCGCCCCAATTCTGGGGGACTCGGTTTTGGCCCC
>NZ_JBDSQY010000340.1:0-15488 GCF_039929585.1 Capsulimonas sp. | reverse complement strand
CCTACCCCCGCGCTTCGCGCGAAGCGCGGGGGTAGGTCACAAAAATAAATTTTTCCCTCGCGACGCTTTTCCCCCTCAATACAACACTAAGTAACTAGAATGGCAGAATGGGAGGACGACGAGCGGTTAGCCAAGGCCTATGTGGCCGAGGGCGATCCCCGGGCGCTGGAGACGCTGTATCGACGTCATGTCGATGCGACGTACGGTTTCGCTCAGCGCTTCCTCACGTCTCGTGAAGACGCCGAGGAGGCGACATCCGAATGCTGGCTGCGCGCATTCCGAGCTTTGCGCGACGGGCAGTTCCGGGGCGACGCCAGCTTCAAGACCTGGCTGTTTGGCGTGATGCGCTATGTGTGCCTGGAGCGACTGCGCCAGCCGCGCCTCCCCACCCTATCGCTCAGCGCGCTCACGGAGACGGACCGGGGCGATTATTCGCTGTTTGGCTCGTCGTCTCCCCAGCCGTCGGCGCTCGACGACGCGCTGGCGACGCTGACCGACGACCATCGTCTTGTCCTCACGCTCTGCGACTTGCAGGGCTTTACGGCGGCGGAAGCCGCCGAGATCCTGGGCCGCAGCGCGGCCGCGACCAAATCACTGCACCTGCGGGCGCGACGCGCCTTGCGGGACGTCCTGGATAAAGATCGGAGCCAATGAACGACGAAGAGATTGCCGAACTGATCGGCCTGTCCCTAGACGAACAGCTTCCCGAGGCGCTCCGGCGCACCGTGGACCAATACTTAGCACAGCACCCCGACGCCGCCCAGGACACAGCGACCCTGCGCGAAACCGTCGCCAAACTGCGCGCCGCGCACACCGAGCGGCCCGACCCTTGGTTCGTCGAGCGCGCCTTAAAAGGCTTATTGCGCGACAACAATTCGGCCACCGGGCCGGGCGGATATCTGGCGATGGGGGAGTGACCTATTCCCCCGCGCTTTAGCGCGTTTCCCCCTTTTCCCAGCAAGGCCCTTCGGGCGGGAAAAGGGGTGCTGGTAATTAGATTCCAGGCGAGTTTTGTCGTGGTGGTTCGGCCCCTCCGGGTCCCCCAGGATGGGGCGGAGGGGCCGAAACAACACGGAACACTCGACTGGACACCAATGATGAACGCCCCCTTTCCCCCGCGAAGCGGTTCACTGGGAAAGGGGGACGGCGAGCCTTAGCGAGCGGGGGGATAGGTCCCTCGCACTTTTTTCAAGGAGCAACACACATGGCGGCAACGGACACGGGGACATTTTTGAAGGGGAGCAGCGCGCGGCGTGAGCTCTTCGATGGCATTCAGACGGTGGGCAAGGCGGTGGCGACGCGGTCGTCGCTGCCGATTTTGACGCATGTGCGGATCACGGCGAAGGATGGCAAGGTCTCGCTGATGGCGACCGACCTGGAGATGTGGATGGAGCATACCCTGCCCCACGCCACGGTGTCCGGCGAGGGCGCGGCGACGGCGCCGGCGCGCAACTTCACGGAACTGCTCGGCGCGATGCCCGATTCCGACGTCACCTTCAGCGTGGAGGACGACACCAATACCCTGCACCTGCGCTGCAATAAGGCGAACTACAAGCTGCTGGGCCTGTCCGCCGACGAGTTCCCGCTGATGCCGCAGGTCAAGGAAGAGTCCCGCTTCGTGATCGACCGCACCCTGCTGCGCGACGCCATCAAGCAGACCCTCTTCGCGACCTCGTCTGACGAAACCCGCGCCATTCTGACCGGCGTCCTCGTCATCTTCCAGGGCGATTCGCTCAAGCTCGTCGCCACCGACACCCACCGCCTCGCCGTCCGCGACTGCGCCGTTCAGGAAGGCCGTGGCAGCGCGAGCGCGATTGTCCCGTCCCGGGCCATGAGCGAACTCCAGCGCATCGTCGGCAATGAAGAGGGCGAAGTGACCGTCACGCTGTCGTCCAACCAGATCCAGTTCCAGATTGAGAACGAGAAGAGCGGCTCCACCACCCTGATCTCGCGCCTGATCGACGGCCAGTTCCCCAACTTCGAGCGCGTCATCCCGACCCAGGCAACCAAGACCCTCACCATCCAGCGCGAACCCCTCGTCGCCGCCGTCCGCCGCGCCGCCATCGTCGCCCGCGAATCCGCCAACCGGATCGTCCTGCGCACCACCGAAGACGGCGACCGCCTGACCATCACCGCCGAAAGCGGCAACATCGGCAACGCCTACGAAGAAGTCGAAATGGCCCGCACCGGCGAAGACGGCCCCGTCGAGATCGCCTTCAACGCCAAATACCTCAGCGACGTGCTGAACGTGCTCGACACCGAGGGATTGAACATCGAATTGACCGAGCCGCTGCGGCCCGGGGTGATCCGGCCGACGGAGGACGCGGACTACCTATGTGTCCTCATGCCTATGCAAGTCGTTTAACGGCATGTATAAACATCCTAACGAGGTATAATACTTCACCTTTAATCTAACATGAGGCTTCAAGTGTCAAAGGACGTTATAGTAAATTTTCTTGCAGAGAATTATCCGACACATCAGTCGGCGCGTGGGTTGTGGGAGCGTGCAGGCGGAAGCCGTGGCGATGTTCCGATGGCTGAAACTCCACGCGAAATGTGGTACGAGTTATGGAGGAAATCCAGCATTGGGGCAATTGTGAGTCCTTCTCAATTGCTTGCAGTAGCTTTGGATGACACACCAAAAAGCAGTGTACTGATAGAAGCAATTACAGAATTAGCGACACTAACAGATCTTGAAATCGGGAGATCGATTGTCCATTACTTGGAAACTAGTAATTCAATGAGCGAATTTGAGGAACTTACCGCACGAAATCTAATAGTGGATACCGTGAGTGTTCAGCGGATTTATACTATTCTTATTCCCGTTGTCGGGTCAAAATCTAAAATCGAGCGTGAGAGTCTTCAGTTAAAAGCAAAAGCATTCTTATCTAGCGTTGGACAGGTAGCAAAAGGAGTATATAGTGAGACAATAGCGGCTATTACAGAAGGCACTGTCCGCGCTTTAAATCAAACTTAATGACGGTTGTTTATTTCTCTTTTTGCAAAATTTAACAACAAGAAAAAATCATGAGTGTAAATAAATTATCATCAGAACAATCTGTAAACAAATTTCAAAACCAATATGGATGTAACAGAAAAGAAGCAGTAGGATTAGATTTATGCTACCAAAAGGTTAAAGAGTTCCAAGTTCGATTTGGTAATCCTATAAGCGACATCCCTTCAGTCATGTCCGAAGAACGCCGTCGTATCCGTACAATCTATTTGCTTGAAGAAGTTCTAGAATTTGTTAATGCAGAACAAGTGCATGAACAGGCGGACGCATTAATAGATTTAATATATTTCGCCATCGGCGGGATGGTTGAAATGGGAATTGCGCCACAACGAATATTTGAAATTGTTCATAAAGCCAATATGGACAAGTTAGGTAATAACGGGATAATTTACCGTGACCCAGTGATTGATAAGATCGAGAAGCCACATGAATGGAATGACCCCTGGGAAGAATTATTGCATGAGGTAGAGCGTCAAAGTGTGCATGGGCCTGGATAAAACAAAATGGATTCAGATCGACCAGTATTCGAAAATTCTCAGCTTATGGTCGAAGGGTATTTTTCAGTATCACGATGGCGTAAGCTTGTAAATGAGGCAGCGATTGCAGCAAGTCCACCTGGAATACTCCAAGAAGCGATCTGTCCTTTTGGATTTGAAGTACTACAAGATCCTAGTTTTTTACGTTTAGAGTTACGACGTTTCTACTGCTATCTAGGATCACCTGAACATCCACTGATAAACATCCCTGTTATTGAGGAAACATTTTTACAAATATTGTTTTCAAAATTGCAAGAAACATTTCCTGCTTTGGCAGAACAAATAATAGTTTTAGCGGCTAGGCCAGGTAAGCATATTTTATTGCGAAAATCACCCTATATATGCCAGCTGCTAGACGGGTTAATAGTAGTAGAACATCGAAACACTGAAAACTTATTGCAAGATTACGCGGATTATCTAATTTGCTGCTTAAATGGACTTGCAACAGGTACGATACCAGAGTGGAGTAGAATAAAGTCTGACCCGATGGCTCGTGTACGTATGTTCCAGATTTTCATAATCCTTGAAAATCTTTTTGGTCACTACTTAGGTAATCCGCCTCAAGAGTGGGACGTACATCTTCCTAGTTACAGAAATGCTAGAAGCAGCCTTCAGTTTTATTTTGACGGCAGAATCCAAATCGAGGCCACCGACGCTGAGACTATGGCGATTGACTTTATAGAGATAAGATCTAAACAGTTGTTAGATGCGGTTTCCAAACTTGGTTCGCATACTGATGATATTTGTAATATACGTAGCAAGTCTTATCATGGCGAGGGATACTTGAGCATAAGTCTTTCAAAACAGATTTACCAAAGTGTTTCCACAAGAATCATTGAGGATTATACTTCTTTTGCCTCATTCTCCTAAAATGTATATTTATAATGGATGATCCTACAGCACGGCTTTACAATATTTATCTTGACTTCATTAATCCAGAAAGCAGGAGAATATTTGGATTATATAACAGCTTAGATCGGCCAAAACATGTAGATTTCCTAACAGAGCTGCTGAATATCGCAGTATTCTTGTGTAAGGAATACTGCATAGTTCCACCAGGGGTATTCCTGGAGTGTGGGATTGCACACGAAGCAATGAGTAGGCGATCAGATTTTTTTTACGACCGCTTAGTTAGAATGCCAATCAGAGAACGGAATATTGAAGATTATATTGGTAGAAGAAGGTCAGAATGGTCTCCGTTCACATTTTATTACCCCGATCTATTTAAGACTGACTATGCTAACCTTCTGAGAGACAATCAGCGTGCTTTGGTGGCAAAAAAGTCAACTGCGGGAAAAGCAATTGCACATAATTTTTATCATGCGCCGGACCTATTGGGTCAAGGTGTAAATTGGTTCGACGCACTCAAAACCAATGAGGTCGAAATTGTTCGTAGGATTCCAACAGAGCTAATTGAGAACGAAGAAGCTATTACTTGGCCTGCATTTCAAAATCGTCTTGAAAAATCAGGAATTAGTGAAAACTACGCTCTTATTCGTGATGCTTTACAACATTATTATTTCAAAGGCACTCTTCAAGAATTCAACCTAAGAATTCTTGAGTCACTACCATATTTAAGGACATCCTTTGAGCTTGACAAAGCGGACTTGTGCTATAACTACGAAACTATACGAGAGGCCCTGACCGCACTTGGCATCTGGAAAACTATAAGATCTTTATCAGCAGAAAGCATGTGCGGATTGAGGGCAAAATATGGCTACATAATATTTCGCAATCTATTTGACAGGGTGTCCTTATCTGCATCGTCTTCTCGTGCAGTAGCCAATGTTTTTGCTCAAGCTTACAGCAATAACCGACGCGCAATTACTGAGACGAGCTTGAGCAATATCAAAATTAAGGGAAACATTCAGAATGGTCTATTACTAACAGATAATGAATTAGATAACATAAGTGAACGATTGCTGGTTACTTCAGAGTGGATTGATGCACACACATTACATCAGTCCGCATCTATGGGACCACTACAAAAAGACCTGTCTATTAACTTCAATATAGAGGCCCTCAAAAAAACTCTTTCTGAAATGTACACAACTAACCGGCGAATATCACAAGTATGGACTCAGGCAGGAGGAAAAAGATCAGAAATCACTGATGGCATATCGCCTTCCGAGACTTGGTATGAACTACTGAATAAAGTGAATTTGGGTTGTATGGTCACCTTACAATCGCTTGTTGATTGTGCCATCGCAGAGTATCCAAATAATCCAGAATTATTAGGATTTGCTGTGCATTTAAAATCATCGGTCATCAGGTAATCTAGTCCAGATGTATTCGTTTATGAAAAATTTAACTGTCACTCGTGTATTTGTCGGAGCAGACCCTCTCGTTTCTGAAGAAGTCAATGTATTGCACGTAGATACTCAAGGGGTAATTGGGGATCGACACTATGGCTATTCTAAAACAATTCTTCCTGGTGATCAATATAATATACCAGGCACTACAATATGGAACGGGCGACAATGGTCTGCAATCAGCGAAGAAGAACTTAAATATCTTGCAAAAACATTAGGCATTCCAGAGGTGCGTCCAGAATGGTTAAGTGTAAACATTGTGTTTTCAGGCATAGGTATTTCAAATATTTCAAAACTAAGTCGTATAAAGTTTTCACGTGGCGCGGAATTATTGGTTTACGGCGAATGCACACCATGCATTCGTCCTGCACAACTTATTGCAAAGTATCTTCCAAATATTGATAACAGCTTTGCACAACGTTTTGTAAATGCTGCTATTGGAAATCGTGGTCTTGTAGGATGGGTAAAAATAGGCGGTATTATTTACCCTAATGATACAGCAACAATTTTTGATAAATAAATTTGCGCTACAATAGAAGCATCATGACAATCACCGTGCCAACCATAATTGAGCGAGCGTTGACCGTCGAGGTAGCGAGGCGTGGAACGACGCCGGATCTATTGGCGGAAGAGATTTTGATTACATCTCTCTCCGCCGTGGACGACGAGGACTCTTTGTCGCCAAATCCCAATGAGATATTGAATGATCTCATAGCCAAAGCTCAGACTCTGGAACTGCCGCCAGCGTCCCCTACCGCTTCTAACACGCAATTTGGGGAAGCTATCGTCGCCAAGTATCGCAAACAGGGCTTTACGCTGTGACGCTTATCGACGCTGGGCCGTTATTCGCGCTGTTAGATCGGCGTGAATCCCTTCATACCGTCTGTGTGGCGATACTCCCCCAAATCTCCTACCCTCTCATTACGACATGACCGTGCTTTACAGAAGCAATGTATATTGAAGTTATTTCCTAATTCATCACGCAAGGGAAACGCAGGTATCAACCATGTCCGCAAAAATAGCGCGAACACTGTTGTCGTCGCTGGCGTTAGGCGCAGCCGCCACATCAATCACCTTCGCAGCACCCCTCCCCGCCCCCACCGGCCTGATGTGCGATTTGCTGGCGAGGCCGGCGCTCGCGCCAATCGTGAACGCTCGTCCGCGATTTAGCTGGATTGTGAATTCGGATGTCCGGAATGATGTTCAGTCGGCGTATGAGATCCGGGTGGCGCCGGAGGCAGCTGTGTTGGGGGAAAGCAAACGCTGTCTGTGGGATTCGGGAAAGGTGGCGAGCGACAAGAGTATTGCGGTGGGGTATCGGGGGTCCGCGCTGTTATCTCATCAGTCGTTTTGGTGGCGGGTGCGTATCTGGAATCGGGATGGGCGGCTGAGCGCGTGGTCGGAGGCGCAGGAGTTTCGCACGGGGGATATCCGTTCGGAGACGGCGCAGCGAGTTGGGGATGATCGGCTTACCATTTCGACTTACCCGCGAGTGGTGACTGCAGTTCGGCCGGCGCGTGTGGAGCATCGCCAGGATGGAAGCTATTTTTTCGATTTTGGCAAGGATGCGTTTGCCGGGTTGGATTTGTCGTTTGACGGGGCGATGGCCGGGGCTTCGGTCACGGTGCGGATGGGTGAGAAGCTGGATGCGGGGGGCAGGATCGATCGTAATCCTGGCGGGTCGCGGCGTTTTTATGAGACGAAGCTGGCGGTGGACGTGGGGAGCCGTGTTTACCGGGTTGCGCTGCCAAAGCGTGATGAGCGGCGCATGCCGTCGGAGCTTGGCGGCGCGATGCCATTTCGGTATGTCGAAATCGAGAATTCGCCCTGTGTGCTGAGTGAAGACAGCGCCGTGCAGCAGATGGTTCACTATCCGTTTGAGGATGACGCCGCGAGCTTTTCGTGTTCCGATCCGAAGCTGAACGAGATCTGGAAGCTTTGCCACTATTCGATGAAGGCGACCAGCTTTGCCGGCGTTTTCGTGGACGGCGATCGCGAGCGAAAGCCTTATGAGGCGGATGCGTATATCAATGGACTGGGCTGGTACGCCGCCAATCGCGAATACTCCCTTGCCCGCTACTCCACGGAAGACTTGATTTTGCACGCGACATGGCCCACGGAATGGCAGATTTTTTCCGTGATGAACGCGCGCGCGGATTATATGGCGACCGGAGACAATCGCAGCCTCGCGGCGTTTTATGACGACCTGAACGTGAAAACTCTGGCCGAATTGGCGCGTCCCGATGGCTTGATTTCTACGGTCGGCGCGCCGAAATCCTTGATCGCTCGTCTGCATGTGGATCGTATTGAAGATATTGTCGATTGGCCCGCCGCCGAGCGCGACGGGTACGAGATGAAGCCGGTGAACGCGGTGGTGAACGCCTTCCACTATCGCGCTTTGCTGGACATGGCGGAGATCGCGGCGGCGCTTGGCAAGACGCAGGACGCCGAAGCCGATCGTGAGAAGGCAAAGAAGGTTTACGAGGCGTTCAACCGCGTCTTTTTCAATCCGGCGACCGGGCTGTACGTGGACGGCGAGGGATCGACGCACAGTTCGCAGCACGCGAACATGTTCGCCATCGCCTTTGGCCTCGTCCCGGCGGATCGTCTGAAAACGGTGGCCGATTTTACGGCGGGCCGGGGCATGGCGTGCAGCGTCTACGGCGCGCAGTTTCTGATGGACGCGCTTTTCGACGCCGGGATGTCAGACAAAGCCATCGCGCTGATGACCGCACCTGGGGATCGAAGCTGGCGTCACATGGCGGAAGACGTGGGGACGACCATCACGCTCGAAGCCTGGGACGACAAATACAAACCCAACGAGGACTGGAACCACGCCTGGGGCGCCGCTCCGGCGAATATCATCCCGCGAAAGCTCATGGGAATCGAGCCGCTTGAGGCCGGATATGGACGAATGCGGCTGCACCCGCGCCCCGGCGGCCTCACCTTCGCCGAGATTACGATCCCGACCATTCGCGGAAGCATCCACGAGACGTTTCATTCGTCCCCGGCACAGTTCACACTCAATGTCACCCTTCCGGCAAACACGAAAGCGGAAGTTGTGCTGCCCAGACTTGGCGGAAGCGATGCAAAAGTAACGGTTGACGGAGTTTCGAAGACCGGCAAAATCGAAGGCGACTCGATCGTTCTCGGTTTCATCGGTTCCGGCGCTCACAAGATTGCGCGCTCTGCCCCGAAGCGCTAACGTTTTCTGTCTAAAAATAAACCTCGTATGAATGCAGCCGAGTAAGCGCTCACTTGTGCAGCAGCGACTGCCAATTGTGCGGAGGCTTGCCGTGCGGTCCTGGAACGGGCTGATCTTCGGGATGCGCATCCGGCGGCGCCAGGCTCGGGCCTTCGACATACTCTTGGGTTTGGTAGTCGTAGAACCAGTTCTCTTCTGGTTCGAAGCTCGTGATGATCGGGTGGCTGGTTTCGTGATAATGATGCGTGGCGTGCTGGCTTGGCGAGTTGTCGCAGCAGCCAATGTGGCCGCACTCCGCGCAGCGCCGAAGGTGCAGCCACCACCCGCCATTCGCCAGGCATTCCACGCAGCCTTCACCGCTCGGCGTCACGGTTTCGTTGATTCCGTCCATTTGAGAACTCCTTTTGATTTCGCAGTTGATTACGATGAGTGTACTTCAAAATCTTTCACATTAAGACCACGATCTCGTCGCGTTAATTCTCCAGGATACCGGACCAAGGAACAGTGCGTATTGACGCCAACGCAAGTTATAATAGATCAGGAACGTTTCTCGGCGCGCAATTTTGCGAGGGCGTAATCCATTCGGAAGAACCGCATATCGAAATCAAAGGGGAATAGACAAAGCCATGAACGACAAACTCTACTGCAAGCTGAAGTTTCGTGGAGCCGCTCTCAAATTTGTGCTGACGACAGCCGTGTCCGTCCTCGTCGTTGCGGGATTAACCACACAGGCCCACGCCGTGGCGCCGTCCTTCACATTCGCCGCGACCATCCCGGCCGCAGTCCTGGCGGGCAGCACATTTACCTTCCCCGCATCCGTCACGAATATCGGCGGACAGGCGACCGACTACAACACGTACTTCCAAATCTACGATTTGGGTTTCAACTATCAGGGCCAGACATACTACACGAACCAGACCTTCGCGCCCGGAGAGACGATCAATTACAACGTAGCGATTACCGCGCCGACCACACCCGGAACCTATCTCATGGCCGCGCTTATGTTCAATAAGGATTACACGGGCGGAATCATCAGCCAGACTTTCTTCCCGCAGACATTTCAAGTCCTGTCCCCCGCCGCCGTCCCCGAACCGTCGTCCGGCGCCGTTGTTGGACTGTTTCTCGTAGGAGCGCTCCTCCTGAACGCACGGCGGCGCGGACTGCGCGCCTAAACCAAGGCCCCAACTATGTGCCGTTACGCCCAGCATACCTACAAAAGACATTTCGCCTGCTTCCGATGCCGCAAGATGTTTCGTCAGCCAGACAATCATGAGATGGCGCGATCGAGCACAGATTTGCGATCTCGCGATTTCCCATGTCCGCAATGCCGAACGCCAATGACGAACATGGGCAAGGATTTCAAAGCGCCTCGGCAGACCGATGCCAAACAATGGCAAAAGGTCGAGCAGCTTTACATCAATGGCTACATATTTAGCTCTTGTGGATGTGGCGGCTCCGGCCCCCGTCCGGCGACGCTTGCGGGAGTGAAGCCATTTCTGGCAGAGCAAAAACGCCTCAAGGCGGAGTGGACGCGGCAGGCTGTGATACAGCAGCGCGCCGTGGAGCTCAGCGAGAAGCGCAGTCGGCGAGCAAGACAACTCCAAGAGAAGAGGATCGCAAAGACGATCCAGGTGGCCGCCATTGTCTGAACACGATTTGCCTTCATCAATTACGATCGCAGTCACGGCGGAGCAGCTCGCATATCTAGAAAAACAAGCAAGGCGCGCAAGCCTAACCACAGAGGAGTGGTGCGCCTGGAAGATCTTCCCGCCGGCTCTGTGTCAAATAGAACCGACGTTCAACACTCTGGACTCCATCATGGCGGACAACACCCCTGATCCGCCGGAAGTGATTCCCGGACGAGCTAAGGCCGCCATCTTTGAAATGCTGGAGCATATCAAGAAGCGTCCCGCGATGTATTTAGGACGCCATGATGATGTTCACGGTCTCGATCTATTCCTAAATGGCTTTGGCGGAAGCTTTCATGCGTTTGGCGCACGCCACAGCTACTTGCATTTATACGCAGCGATGCGCGCCCATAACTATGAAACCAGCGCCCGTGTCGATTATCTCTACGAGCAAATGCGAGAGCGCGGGCTCTCAGACGCTGAGATCGTTCAAGAGCGTATGATGCTGGAAATCGAAGCGTGGGGAATCCACTTTGCCGAGGCTGACTTGGGCGACAAGCACAAGCAAGTGGTCATTGACGATAGCATACCATTGGGAGAGTGACCGTTCGTGCGAGAAAGAATAACGCCGTCTAGGCGTGGTTGGACTGTCGTTTTGCGAGCAGGCGCTCTGGGGATATTGGCTGGCGCGATGGTTTCGTGCGCGCCGCCGACGGTTCGCAATGCGGCGCAAAACGATGCGGATATGCAGAAAACGCTGGCGACAACACCCCGGAAGGCAGAGGCCCTGACGTGGCTTAGCATCAAAGATAAGATCGACAGAACAGTAGGCAAAGACGATCCCATTTACACAAACGCCGATTCCATTCGATTTGTTAAGTCCCTGTACACAGCCGGCGCGGTGAAAGTGATCGCAGTTAACATCGCAGTCTCCCCCTCTTCTGAAGACACCCGAACGCTGATTGTGCAGATGCCAAAGAATGGTCCGCAGCGCCAGCAAATCCTAAACATCATCAACCCAATAGCGCAGGCCGGCGGATTTGAGGCGGACACGGATTTCGGACAAACATATGAGATGATTTTTTGGGATTAGCGAGATCGCCGCTAAATTCTCAATTTGCACGATTTATGTGGGAATAGCTTCGAAATCTTCACTCCCTTGGGTAATATAACAGGCAATAATCCAACATGAAACCACATTTGATTTGGTTTTCAGTTGGATTTACGCAAGCGATCGGAAGGTCATCCACCGTGAAGAAACCATTTCGTGCAACATTGTTCCGTTCCCACGCGAGCCTCACACAAATCGGCTCCGCCGCCGCGTTTCTCCTATTGGCGCATGGCGCTGTGGCCGCGCCGCCCAGCGACGCGTTGAGTAAGTCGTTTTTGACGCCGCCGCCCACGGCGAGGCCGCAGGTGTGGTGGCATTGGATGAATGGCAATATCTCGAAAGAGGGCATCACCGCCGATCTGGAGGCGATGAAGCGTGTGGGGATTGGCGGCGGAACGATCTGCGTTCTGGGTGACTATGCGCCCGAAGGCCCGGTGCACTTCAATTCGCCGCTTTGGTGGGACAATACGAAGTTCGCGATGAGTGAGGCGGGACGGCTTGGTCTGGATCTCGGCGTCGAGAACTGCGAAGGCTGGAGCTCCAGCGGCGGCCCGTGGGTCAAGCCGGAAGACTCGATGAAGGATCTCTCCTGGCGCGAGGTTCAAGTGACAGGCGGGGCGCCAGTCACCGATAAACTTCCGCAGCCGGAAACGCGCCTTGGCTACTATCGCGACGTGGCGGTGCTGGCGTTCCCCTCAACCGGCGACGCCAAAGGGACTGTCAAGAAGGCGGACATCGTCGATGTGTCATCCAAAATGAGCGCCGATGGTACGCTGGCGTGGACGCCGCCCGCCGGCAGTTGGACGATCATTCGCATTGGCTATACTGCTATTGGCATCACGAACCACCCGGCGTCCAAATACGGAATTGGTCTGGAAACCGATAAGCTGAGCAAGGATCCGCTCGAACGTCATTTTGCCGCCTTCTTCGACAAGGTCATGGAGACCAGCGCGACTATCCCCGGCAAGCCCGTCAATTGGTCGCTGCTCGACAGCTACGAAACCGGCCCGCAGAACTGGACCGATGAGATGCCGGCGGAGTTCAAATCGCGCAAGGGCTACGACATCACCCCCTGGCTGGTCACAATGACAGGCCGCACCGTGGATTCGCCCGACCTAACCGACCGCTTCAAATTCGACTTCACGCGCACCATCGCCGATCTTTGGAATACGAATTATTATGGCTATTTCACCGAGCTATTGCACAAACATGGCCTGAAGTCTCAGATCGAAGCCTACGGCAACGGCACGTTCGACACGGTTCGGTCTTCGGGACTGGCCGATATGTCGATGAGCGAGTTCTGGTATCCGGGCCAGGGCGACGCGCGTCAGGCAAAGCAGGTATCCTCCGCCGCCCATGTCTATGGCCATCAGTTGGTGGGCGCCGAGGCGTTCACGGCGGGCGGCAACTACTTCGACGCCACGCCCTGGAAGATGAAGCGCGAAGGCGATAATATCATGGCCGCCGGCGTCAACCTGTTCTACTTCCACTCCGGCGCGCATCAGCCCTGGACCGACGGACGCTCACCCGGCATGACCTGGGACTTCGGCATCTTCCAGAACCGCAACAACACCTGGTACGAAACCGGCAAGGACTATTTCACGTACCTCGCCCGCTGCCAGTCCATGCTCCAGCAGGGTAAATTTGTCGGCGACATCCTCGCGTATGACGGCGAAGAAGGCAACGGCGACCTGGCGCTCTTCAACACGCCGTTCGGCTACGCCAGCGATGAGATCGACCGCGAACTGATGATGAGCAGCCTGACCGTGAAAAACGGCATGCTGACACTGCCGAGTGGTCAGAGCTATCGGTTCCTCGCCCTGCCCAACTCACAAAACATCTCGCTGCCCGTTCTGGAAAAGATTGCATCACTGGTGCACGCCGGCGCGATCGTCTTCGGCCCACGCCCCGTGCATGCGCTCGGCATGACGGGTTATCCCGAAAGCGAAACGAAAATCGCGAAGATCGCCGATGAGCTTTGGGGACCGATCGATGGCAAGACGACCATCAAGAACACAGTCGGCAAGGGCGTGGTCTACTGGACCGGCGACTTCAATAACTCCATCGCCGTTCTGAACGATCTGAAGATTGCTCCCGACTTCGCCGCGAACACGCATGCGTCCCGCCTGCGCTACCTGCACCGGCGCATCGGCGGGGCGGATTCCTATTTCATCTCCAGCCAGATCCCCAACGCCATCACGACAAACTTCACCTTCCGGGTTTCCGGCAAGCAGCCGGAAATCTGGGACCCGCAAAAGGGAACCGTCACCGACGCTCCCGTGTGGAGCACGGACGGCGCAGGCGGCACACGAGTCACCCTGCAAATGGCCCCCGCCCAAAGCGTATTCGTGATCTTCCGCAAGCCGGCGGGCAGGAACCATGTGGCCTCAGTCACCATGGCGGCCACGAATGATGCTCCGGCCGTCAAGCACACGCTGGTCATCACCAAGGCGGTCTACGGCGACATCGCGGGCCATGGCGCGACGGTCGATATCACTTCCAAGCTCCAAAGCGCGGTGATGGACGGTGAGATCGAAGCCGACGTCACCAACGACTTCGCCGGCGGTGATCCCGCGCCGAACATCGTCAAATCCGCCGTGATCGATTACACCCTGGATGGCGTCGCCAAAACCGTAACGCTCACAGAAAACGGTCTTTTCAGCCTCTCGGCGGTCGACCCGGCCGCAGAAACGTACCAAGTCGTGCAGAGCGCCAAGGGACAGCCGAGCCTGATCGCCTGGGCGCCCGGCTCGTTCCAGGTTACGGACGCCTCGGGAAAGACAACGACCAAGACCGTCGACGCGACACCCGCGCCGATCGCCGTGGACGGTCCCTGGGATGTCCACTTCGATCCCCGCTGGAGCGCGCCCAAGACGACGACCTTCGACACGCTCACGGATTGGACACTGAACACGGACCTTGGGATCAAATACTACTCCGGAACCGCCGAATACGACAAAACGATCCAAGTGCCCGCCGACTTCCTCAAGACCGGCCGCGTGATCTCGCTCGACCTCGGCAACCTGGAAAGCCTGGCCAATGTGACCCTCAACGGCCACGACCTCGGCTGTCTCTGGTCCCCGCCGTACCGGGTCGATGTGACTCGCTACCTCAAGCCCGGCGCCAACACGCTCCAGGTCAAGGTCACCAACACCTGGGTCAACCGCCTGATCGGCGACGACAAACTGCCCGCCGATCAGCGCCTGACCTCGACCACCCGGCAGTTCTACAGCCCGGTCGACCAGCTCATCCCCTCCGGCCTCTTCGGCCCCGTCACCCTCACGGGCGCCGATCCGATCGGATTGTAAAAAATCGAGAATGCGAGAACGCAGCCACCTGCGTTCTCGTATCTCTATTCAAATCCCTCGCAGATTGGAGCCAGCGATGCGTACTTATTCCAAAATTCTCGCAGCCAGCGTCACCATCGTAACTCTTCACAGCCCACGCCGCCCTCGCAAAGCCCATTCTCAATGTCACGAAAGATCACTTTCCCTCCTGCCCTGCGTCTTACAGATCGGACGCTTATGAGCTGGCGGCGCTGATTTTTGTTACCTCGGCGCGGTAGTTGTCAATAGTTTTGAGACGTACGAGTACATAATTTTTAACTTGTTATTGTTGTGTTCCCTTCCTGCGACGTATTATTCTTTGGCGGGTTGATCCAGGCAGCCGAAGGCACGGCCGGT
>NZ_JBDSQY010000339.1:0-21678 GCF_039929585.1 Capsulimonas sp. | reverse complement strand
AGACCTGGCTCTAAAATATTCCGAGCGCTCTTGCCGCCGCGCAGAAGCTCGCCTCCGCTTTGCGCCAGCTGCGCCTCGCACCACTGCGCTTGTTCGGAAGAGAGCAGAGGGCCGACCGACACGGAGGGAACTTCGATCGTGTCTCCAAATGTCAACGCTCGCCAGCGCTGGAGCAAAGCGCTGCGAACTTCGTCGTAAATATCGGGATGAATGATCGCGCCGTTGATCGAAGTGCAGGTCTGCCCGTTGTAACGAATCGCGCCTTGAGTGAGGAGGTCGGCCGCATCGCCTGGGTTCGCATCCGGACCGACGTAAACAAGGACATTTCCATCGCCGTCGATCAGCGACGACTTACCCGCGCGAAAGCTGTCGGCGAGGATCGACGGCGCGTGGCGCGAACTGCCCATATAGTGAATCAGTCCGGGCTGACTCGTTTCCTGGAACGCCGCAACAAACTCTTTCGATTTCGCCATGACGATGGCCGCGATCTCTGGGACTGCGCCCGCTTCCTGAACTGTTTCCGCCAGCAGCGCCGCAGACAGCGCAGATTGGCCCGGCGCGCGTAGTGCGACCCTATTGCCGGCGGCCAGCGCATTGGCGAGACAGGTGACCGCCAAATAAAGAAACGCATTCTGAGGCAGGATCACCGCGATCGATCCCCAGGGAGCGTCTGCAAAATCAATCACACGGTCGTCATGGAAATATGGCTTCGGCGAAGGCGCCGCTGAAGTTTGGTCGTGCGCGCAAAACTTACGCAGCAGTGTCAGGACGCCGTCGAAGACCTCCTCGCAGTCACTCGGGATAAACCCCGTTTCATGCCGCATCGCATGGATCAGCGCCGTCCGCCGGCGGTTCAGTCCGTCCGCGAGGCGATCCAGGAACGACCCCAGCTCTCCCAAATCCCAGTAGGGACTTTCGATCGGAGTGGGAATATCGGCGAGTGCTTGCAGCTGCTCCCATGACAGCATCACGCTTCTGTGGAGCATACTTCCGTCCAGCGCTGAGACCGCCGTATATTCTTCGCCCAAGCCTACTCCTGAGGGACGTAACGTCATCATTTGCAAATCGCCTTATTTTGCTTGACTGCCCGCGCTAAAAAAAGCGCGGGCGATCGAGGTAACCTAGCTTCGTTTGACCGCTCGCGCGAAGATCACGCTGCTGTAGCCTTGTTCGGTGTGCGCCGGTACGAGCCGGACGCGGATGTCGATGTCGCCGAACCCGTTGTCCGTGAGCGATTTCAGCGTGTCGTTGGGGGTGACGCCCGCGCAGGGGAAGTTCCGGCCGCCGACGCAGTAGTGGTTCGCAGCGCCGCAGGCGGAGAGGAACACCGTGCCGCCGGGAGCGACCAAGCTCAGAATATTACGCATGCAGTCGTACCATTTGCCGATGTCGGTTGACGCGGCTTCCGCGCAGTAGTGGCTCATGACCAGCGGATAAGAACCTCGCCGCTCGGCGCCCAGAGGATCGGCGTCAAACGCATCTCCGGGGAAAATGGCGGTTACACGGCGGCGCGCTTCGTCCTGCACTTCCTGGATCTGTTCGGGGGTGGGTGACGCCACGCCGCGAAGGCGCACGGCTTCAGCGGCGAACTCGTCCCAGTTGTGCGCATTGGGCTTTCGATCGATCCAGTCCTGAACCGCCTGGCGGTTGGAGGCGAGATACTCCGCCATATGAATCTCATCGGCAAGCTGCGCCATCGGAAACAGGTGATGGACGGTCGGACCGCAGCCAAACTCCACGGCGAGCGGTGTGTGCGGAGTTTTATCCGCCCAGTCCGCCAGGAACTCCATTGCGAACTGCTCATCCGGCATCAATTCGGAATAGTAATCCGTGAGATAATCTTCCGGTTTCCACTCGCTATAGTCGGCGTATTCCACTGTCTCCAGCTCGGTCATCATGTTGTTTTCTCTCCTCTTCGATGTGCGTCTTGCGATTATCACTAGATTGTGTCAGCTTCACTGCGTTTCATGTATAATGAAACACTAATGTACTAAAGGAATTCGGGATTTTGGCCAATACTCAGTAATAGTCCGATACTCTTTCGGATCTGCGACTCTTTTGTCGGGATTGCACGCAAACCATGCTGAACTCAACCAAGGACTGGACCACGGCTCAGAAGATCGTCATTAAAAGCGCAATCGCCTATGTGGCAGTTTTTCTTTTCATGCTGATCTTTCATCCGTGCTCAAAAGAAGTCTACACGGCGTTTTCTGACCTGTTCCAGCCGATCGGGCCGTTTTTCGCCAGCGCCTGCTGCCTGACTTACGTCTGGCGCGGCTACCACCCGGTGCCTGTCCGCCGAATCGGCTGGCTGCTGATCGGGATCGCGAGCGCATCGTATGGCGTCGGGGGGCTTCTTTGGTCCTACCTTGAGCTTGTCCGCAAGATCGAGACGCCATTTCCCAGCTGCGCTGATTACGCCTATTTCTTATGCTACCCGTTTCTGATTGTCGGTGTGGTTCTCCTCTTCGGCAGTATTCACATTACCGGGCGTCTGCGTCAGATGATCGACGGCGCGATTGCCGCAAGCAGCTTTGGGATTATCAGTTGGCACTTTCTCATTCAGCAGTCACTCAAAAAGGAGTACATGACCCCATGGGCGAAAGCTCTGAGCGCGGCTTACCCCCTCAGTGATATCGCCGTATTGTTCTGCGCCATTATCCTTTTCGGTACAGCCTACTCGAACCCCGGGCTGAGACGCTCTATCGCCTTTCTGACTCTTGGCGTCTCCATGGTGGCGTTTACCGACAGCATCTGGGGATATATGAATCTCACTGATCGCTACGAAACCGGCAGCTGGATCGATCCAGGCTGGTCTTATGGCTTTACCTTGATCGGTCTCGGCGCGATGTTCGCGCACTGGTGGCCGGTACAGGCGGCAAACTTGCAGGCGGAAAAAACCAGCCGCATCCCAGCGATCAGCAGCCCGGTTAGAGTTCTTATACCATACCTTGCGGCGGTCCTCGCATTTGTAATTGTAGCCCTGCACGATTTTAAAAGCGAAGGGGCGATCGGCGTCTCCACCCTTATCACCGGGTTTGCTTTGATTCTGCTTGTGATCGTGCGGCAAATGTTTACGCTCCTGGAAAATACTTATCTCACCAACCAGCTGAGATCCTTCAACGACGATCTCGAACGGATCGTCAGCAAGCGCACGCGGCAGATGACGGCTTTGCATCAACTTACGAAAGCCGTGAACACTAGCTTGAAGACCGACGAAGTCATGCAGGTAGCCGAGGAGCATACGCTGCGCGCATTGAACGCGGAAGCCGTGCTTTTCTGGCTGATCGGCGAAGACAAATCCCCCGAGGGTACGCCTCTGATGGAGCTGCGCCGCTCCACTGGTCTTCAGGATCTTCCCAAACTGCTCGATGTGCTGCGCTCCCTGCCGCTGCGACGGCAAGTCGAGGCGATTACAGTTACGGACGATCACGGCCGTCGATCCGGCATCTGTCTGCGCGCGCCGCTTTGCTGGCGAGAGCGATGTCTGGGCATGATCGGCGTGGTGCGCTGGACTGATGGCGTGAGCCCCACAGACACCGCGCTGCTCGAAAGTATCGGTCTAGAAGTCGGCAGTGCGCTGGAAAATGCACGGATGTACGGCGCCGCCCTCGAAGCGGCGGATCGAGATCCGATGACGAGCCTGCTCAATCACCGCGCTATTCATCAGCGCCTTCATCTCGAAGTGGAAAAAGCGGAAGCAGACGGAATTCCGCTGTCCATCATCATGATGGACCTCAACAACTTCAAGCTCTTCAACGATACCTACGGCCATCCGGTCGGCGATCAAATCCTGAAAAATGTTGCCGCGTCTTTGTCCACGGCGTGCGCCGAGCGGGGATTCTTGGGCCGGTACGGCGGAGACGAGTTCCTTCTGGTAGCTCCTAACACGACCGTCCAGCAGGCAATTGCGCTGACCGATATGCTGCGCGAGCGCATGTTGCAGGAGGGATTCCGACGCGTCGGTGAAGAGCGCACCGTCCCCGTCAGCCTCAGTTATGGGGTCGCCGGCTTCCCGGAAGACAGTAAAACTCGTCATGAATTAGTGGCGATTGCGGACACAAATCTCTATGCGGCAAAACATACGGATAGTGGAATAATGGCTACGAGCGACAATCAACGGTCCCTCCGGGCGCTGTCCCGAGAGAGCTCGTTCGAGGTCCTCGACGCCATGGTGACCGCGGTCGACAACAAAGATCGTTACACCCGGCGTCACTCGGAAGACGTCACCGAATACGCCTTATGGATCGCGGAAGAGCTTACGCTCTCCGAGGAAACAATGCGCGTAATCCGAATCGGCGGGCTGCTGCACGATGTCGGGAAGATTGGAATTCCCGATGAAATCCTGCGAAAGCCGGGACGTCTTACTCCCGAAGAGTACGAGGTGCTGAAACGTCATCCGCGTATCGGCGCGCTGATGGTAGGCGCGGTGCCGGGAATGGAATCCATTCTGGACGCCGTGAACTCTCATCATGAACGCTGGGATGGCCAAGGCTATCCGGACGCGATGGCGGGGGAGGAGATCCCACTGCTCGGCCGTATCATGGCCGTGGCGGATGCGTTCAGCGCCATGACGACTGATCGGCCTTACCGTAAGGGGCTGGACTGGGAAGTCGCTCTTGAAGAGATCCGAGGAAACATCGGAACGCAATTCGATCCCGCAATGGCGGATGCGTTCTTAAAGGCGGCGGTGAAGCGAGCTCCTCAGCGCTATCGGCAGCAATATTCACTTGGGGAGGTACAAGCTTCGGCGTCCACTCAGAACGCATAGAACAGAGATCGCTATTGCGACGTGGTCCCCGGCTTTCCCACTGCATCTCCAGCCGAACAAGCCGCTGTCACGCCGCAGGCGAATCATATGGAGAGGACGTTGAAACTTTATGAAGGCCCCGTTGTATACTGGCGCGCTCGCACATTTTGAGAAACAAACACTTGTTACCATCGCTTCCGGAGTTACCTGCGCTTATTTAGGCGATGAACGGAATCTGCGCGAATTCCTCGTTGCTGACGAAACGGCAAAGACCCTGCGTGAGGCTGGGCACACCGTATTCACGCTTCTGGTGGACGATAGCCTCGACCCTTTAAATTACCGTCAGCTGCGTGTGGCCGTCAACAAAGATCCCCGTCTTATGGAACGTTGTGAGCATTGGTGCGGAACGCCGATCGCTCATCTCCCCGACCCATTTGAGTGCCATGCTTCGTTCGCGGAGCACTATGAGCATGTCCTGCTGGACCGCCTGCATCGATTGGACTGCCACCCAACGCTCGTCAGCACCTCTAAGCTCTATGAGCGCGGCTTATATGATCCCTATGTGTCTCTTGTGCTTGAACGGCGCGAGGAGGTTTTGAGCTTTTTATCGGATCGTTTCCCGAACTACCACCCGGAGAAGCTGTTCCATCCGATCTGTCCCCAGTGTGGTGTGATCGTCGATACGCATATCGAGCGCGTCGCCGCCGGCGCTTATCATATCACGTGCGAGCGATGCGAATCGCACCATGATCTTGCGCTGGAGCAGGTCAAGGGGAAGCTCAATTGGAAGCTCGACTGCGCCGCTCGCTGGGCGCATTTCCGCATCGACGCCGAGCCGTTCAGCAAGGCTTATCTGGAGCCCATCGCCGGCAGCTTCGCTGTCGCGAGCGCATTGAGCAAGGAGTTCTTCGGCGGAAAGCAGGTTCTGCCGCTGCACTTTGGAAGCGTTCAGCAGGATCGAGAGACGAGTTATCTGACTGCGGAATCGCTGCCCGCCGGCGCGCTGCGCAGTCTGTTCGTCGACAAGCCGTCCTCCGACATACGTATCTCACGCGATCTCATTCTGACGACGGCGTCGCGCTACGAAGTAATGCCTGGGATGACCTTCCAGGATTTCATCAAACAGCTCCTGCCAATGTGGCTTTTGACACCGGAGGCGCTGGATCCGATGCAGCGCGACCTGGTTTCTCGCGGCATGGCCTTCAGCCGCAACTTCCTGGACGCCGAGGTGAAACTGCATCTGCCGACGCGCGAGCGTATCGAAGGGGAAAGTCCATTTATTCTTTCTTCCGTCCGTCATTTGATCGCGGAAGTTGTGGAGATGCGCTTAGGGGAACCGGTTCCATACGATGCTTTTCAGCGGAATTTGAAGACCGTGATTGCTGGATTCGAGCAAAACAAGAAGGCGGTACTGGTCTGCCTGCGCGCGATTGTCGGCCAGGATCATGGGATCCCTGTCTCGAAATTTCTCTTCGCTCTGCCGCTGGATTACCTCCAAATGCTCCAGTACATTCTGGATCTGCATCTCGACAGCGTTCATGCGCTGCCGATGGCTCCGTCCTCGTCGTTCGAGAATCACCTCGCGGCGGCCTAATCCATTCATAAGGTGCATGTAGGAAAAATGTCGTATCTTCGCTTCGCACTCCTGGCGTGTCTCCTTGCCGCCAGTACGGTCAGCCACGCGCAGACCAGTTCCACCACGCCGGGAACGACCTCACCGGAAGCTCCCGCCGGCGCAGTCGCTCCGGCGGAGCCGGCCGCTCCGCCGCAGGCCGCCCCGTCGTCGGCGCCTCTGAAAATCGGTATTGACGCTTATCTAGGCATTTCGGATCAGCCGGGAAATCGGACCTTTTACGACGGCGCCTGGATCGGCTATGGTCCCGCCTACCCTTCGGTCGTTTACGGCCGATGGGACCCGAACGACTCCGAAACGGTAAAGGCGTCCGTCTCCATCGGGCGGCTTTACCGGGCGCAGAACCGGATTATCGATCAGCCAGTGGAGGCGTACTACCAAAAGCGCATAGGCAAGCATTCCGTGACGATCGGCAAATATTATGTGCCGTTCGCCGTTCAGGAGTGGGAATACGAGACGCGGCCGGGCGTGATGTATCAATACGATGACGGAGCCAACACGGTCGCCGCCTCGGTCAATTACAACGACAACCGTCGATCGACAAACGCCTACATGCGCCTTGGCCGAAAGTTCGACGAGCATCTGACACTTGGTCTTTCTCTAGGAACGGGGAAGGGCTTCTCCTTCGGCACGGACCATAACCAAGGATATGGCGTCGACGCTACCGTTACCGCCGGCGCCTGGCAGCTGATCAGTGAGTACAACGATTATCGTACGCCTGATAACCTGCACTTTCGGTTTGCGCACGGCAAGCTGATGTACAACGCGTGGGGACCATGGAAGCCCTATATCGGCATCTACAGCTGGAGCGACGAAGCGCAGGAAGAAGGAGACTTCCGTTCGACGGTGGTGGGAGTAGGACGGCAAGTCACCCCGTGGCTGAATGTGGATGCTGGGTATTCATCGACATCCATTGCGCATGTCGCCTGGGTGGAAGCGCACATTAATTGGGAGACTGGGGTTAAGTAGACGTGAAAACGGCCAGGCGATGGAAATCGCCTGGCCGTTTTAGTTTTTGAGGTTTCGTTTACGCAACCACCAACTGATTATTATCGACTTTCAGCGTTACGGAATGCTCGGAGCCTTTGTTGATCAGGACGCCGCCGACGCCGGTTTGGGCCAGCAGCTGGGCGAGCATCGGGCCAGGCAAAGCGATGACGTTGCGCTCAGAGGTGCTCCAGGCGCCGAGCGCCTCTTCGCCGGTGAACGCCAGCAGTTTTTCGTCATCGGTCAGCAGGGGGATTTCCTGGACCGTCTCGGGCTGGTTGGGATCGCCGAGGCGAAGCACCACGACGGGGATGTCCTTGTCTTCTTCGGTGGCGACGGGGACGCGGCAGAAGCCGCCAAGGAATGCGCCGACAAGCGCTTCGCGCGAAGCGGTCGTATCGTCTTCCTGGAAATCGGCGACGGCTTTCTCCAGCGCTTGATTGTGGTTCGCCGCCGTCTGCTGATCCTCAACGGCCTGCTGCGCGGCTTGCGCCATGAAGACCATTTCTTCCTGGCTGACTTCCACGTGCATCTCCGGACCGTCCACAAAGAGCTTGTGCGGGCTGTTGCCCAGAATCCCGCCGAGCTGCGCGCCGGTCAGGAACATGCCGTTCTGAACGTCGGGAAGCGTGCCGCGGAGCTGTCCCAGTGTGGTGAACGCGGGAACGCCGCTGACACCTTCCTGGGTCTGCGCAACGACGAACGTGATGTCCGCGTTCGGCAGGATGCTTCCATCGGGCGCTGTCGGGGTGGGGTGGACAGTAGGGACAGAAAGAGTGCTGTCGCGCAGCACGGTCAGAAAATGCTCCCGAGCCTCCACTTCCTCTTCCGGCGTGAGCGCCATGCGCAGGCCAAGAATCGCCGATTCTAGCTCGACATTGTTCAGCGGCTCTTCTTGAACATCAGGCTGGTTCATAGTAACGATTTCCTATTCGTATGGGTGGAGTGGCGTAATGGGATCTACTTCGGCGTAAATGAGCTGCCGCACCCGCAGGACTTGGCGGAGTTGGGATTCTGAAATTGGAACCCGCCTTCCAGGAGGTTCTTGATGCTGTAATCCAGCGTCGTGCCCGCGAGGTACTGGATGCTCTTGCGGTCCACGACGACCCGGACTCCGTTCTCCAGGGTCCAGGTGCGGTCGAACTCATCAAACTCCGTGTCCGGCTTCAGTACATAGGACAGTCCCGAGCAGCCGCCGCCGCGTACGCCGATCCGCAAAAATGCGCCGGGCGTATTCTTCCGCTCCAGCACCCGCAATACCTGCTTTTGCGCGGATTCCGTGAGCGCGAGCGCCGGTTCGATGATCTGATCCGGCTCGATGGTCAGCGTGGGCGACTGCGCCTCCGTCAAAGTGGTCGTCATGGTATTACCTTTCGCCGCGAGGCGGCGTCCAACATCATTGCTCGTCGGTTAGTTATCGTCCGGGCTTAGCGTTCCGGAAGCGCCTTTGGCGCGGCGTTTCAGCCGTCCCATGACGCCGAACTTGCCTTCTTCTTTGATAATCGCGGAGATTCGAGCGCGCTCGGCGGCGTCGGCGGCGAGCCGGATCTGCGCGGCCTGTTCCTGAAAGTTCGGGTCGGTAATCTTGGCTCCGCACCAGTTGCAGAGGGCGCTGGTTTTCGTCAGAAGCTTTCTTTTACAAGTCGGGCAGTTCGTGACGGGTTCCGGAGGCGTCCCGGCGCTAGTTTGTTCTTCGGTCGACATAGATGGATCCTCACGTGGGATGTCCATGGACATTTGGCGTTAAGGCGCGACGGCGGTGACGCCGCGCAGGCGGGCCACGACCGGCCCAATGAGCGATAGGACTTGGTCCACTTCGGACTTGGTCGTGAAACGTGACACGCCGAGCCGAATGGAAGCCCCGATGATCTGAGCGGCGTCCGGAAGCGCCAGCAGCACATGCGACGGAGCGACCGACGCGGAGGTGCAGGCGGACCCGGTGGAGAGCGCCACGCCGGAGAGGCTGGCGAGCAGCGCGTCGGCGTCCACGCCCCGGATCGCAATGCTCAGGTTATTGCTTAGGCGGCGGGTAGGGTGCCCGTTCAGCTTGACATCGGGAACGGTCGCCTGGATCTGCTCCCAAAGATAATCACGCAAGCCCTGCGTGTGCGAGCGGTCCCGCTCCATCTCCTGCGAACAGACCTGGCACGCCTCGCCGAAGCCGACGATGCCCGGGACATTCAGCGTTCCCGAGCGCATGCCGCGCTCGTGTCCGCCGCCGTCCATCTGGAGGGCGAGCCGCACGCGCGGCTCTTTGCGGCGAACGTAAAGCGCGCCGATCCCCTTTGGTCCATACATCTTATGTGCAGTCAGCGACATCAGATCGATCTTCTGCTTTTTGACGTCGATCGGGACTTTACCGATCGCCTGGGTCGCGTCCGTGTGGAAGATCACGCCGCGCTCATGACAGATCTCGGCGATCTCATCGATGGCGTCGAGCGTTCCAATCTCATTATTCCCATACATGATCGAGACTAAAATGGTTCGCTCGGTAATGGAGGCTTTGAGCTGTTCGATATCGATCATGCCGTACTCATCGACGGGCAGATAGGTGACCGATTTCCCCAGCTTTTCCAGATGCTTCGCCGTATCGAGCACAGCCTTGTGCTCGATCGCGGTCGTGATGATATGGTCGCCCTTTTCCGCGTATGCTTCCGCGACGCCTTTGAGGGCTAAATTGTCCGCTTCGGTGGCGCCGGACGTGAAGATGATCTCGCTGGGATCGGCGCCGATCAAGGCGGCGACTTGAATGCGCGCCTTGTCGACGGCTTCTCCCGCTGTCCATCCAAACGTATGGCTATTGGAGGCGGCGTTGCCGTACTGCTCGGAGAAGTACGGAAGCATCGCTCCCAGAACGCGCGGGTCCACGCGAGTGGTCGCGTTGTTGTCCATGTAAATAGGTCGCTTCAGCATATCGGTAATCGCAATACTTAGGAAATGAGAGTGATTCCGGCCGCGAACGGTCGCGCGGAGAAATCTTCGAATTTAGGATCGGGCGCGGGCAGGCTGATTTCTTCGATGCTGATCTCCGCGAGGAGGTCCTTCACGCGCTGCTCGATGGTGGCGAGCGGATCGCGGATGGTGCAGCGGCTGTACTGCTTGCAGCTCGACTCTTCGCCGGCGGTGCAGTGCAGCAGAGAAAACGGTCCATCGACAATCGTCACCACTTCGGCGACGCTAATGTCGCGCGCCGGCCGCAGCAGTTTGTATCCACCGGTGGGGCCGGGGTGCGAGGCCACCATTCCGTGCTTCGCGAGAATTTGCAGAATTTTCGCCAGCAGCTCCACGGGGATTTCATACTGCTCGGCGATCTCCTTGGTGTTCATCAAGCGGTTCGGATCATCCGAAGACGCGGCCGCCAGATGAGATAGCGCCAGCAGCGCATAATCGGCCCGTTTGGTCATGCTTAACACGGTTTTGGGTTGCCCCTTTCTCCGACTAAAAAAGTCGTATATCAACAAAAAGTATACCGAACAACGGCGTCGGCTGTCAAGATGAAACGTTGGATGGGGGTGAGAAGTTCCGGAAGCGTTACAGCGTTTCCAGCCGAGTGAGGGTGTCGCTGAGGGCGCGGGCGAAGTAGTTGACGGCGGGGATGGCGCGGTCGTAGTCCATGCGGGTGGGGCCGAGGACGCCGATTGTGCCGCGTTCGCGGGTGCCGATGTAGTAGGAGGCGGAGACGACGCTGCATTCCTGCATCGCGGTGATGTGGTTTTCAGCCCCGATCACGACCGTCACCTGGGAGGTGCGGACGGTTTGGGCGAGGGTTTCGAAGAGCATCGTTCCCTGCTGAAGGGAGTCGAGGACCATCTGGATCTTGGCGACGTCTCGGAATTCGGGCTGGCGCAAGATTTCGGAGGTTCCTTCCAGGAAGATCCGGTCGTCGTCGACGGCCGATTGGATCATCTGGCGCAGGACTTGCGAGAGGCTGTCAAACAGAACGCGCACGGATGAGGCAAACTCGGATGGCGCGGGGATGGGGCTCGACTCAGGGCCAATGACGCTGTCGATGTTCTTGCCGCCCATCGCTGCGTTCAAGGCGTTATTGATGGAGACAAGATCGCTGGGCGTGAAGTCGGTCGATCCGGCGAGGCGGCGGGTTTCGACGTGGCCGGTGCTGAGCAGGGCGACGACGAGCAGGCCCTTGTCGCCGGCGGGCGAAACGAAGACCTGAGAAATCTGGGTGTCGGCGGGGCGGGGCGGGGTCGCCATGGACGTGTATGACGTCATCCGCGTCAGCAGCGCGCAGGTTTGCCGCAGCAGCTTGTCGAGCGCAAGCGACTGCTCCAGCGCGGCGGCCTGGCGGGCGGTGTCCTTCGGGACGGCGCGCACTTCCATCAGATGATCGACATAGAAACGGTACCCGCGATCCGACGGAATGCGTCCGGCGCTGGTGTGCGGCTGCCGAAGCAGGCCAAGCTCCGCCAATTCCGCGAGCTCGTTGCGAATCGTGGCGCTCTTGACCCCGAGCGAGTGACGCGCCGCAAGATCTTCGCTGCCGATAGGCCGCACGGTCTCGACATAGTCGCGAACCACGGCGCCGAGTATTCGTTGTTTTCTGTCGTCGAGGTACATTCCCGTAAAAAGTATACCGTGAGTGCGCCTGGTTGTCAATGTGAATATGAGGCTTCGCCACTCTCACGCCACATTGTTTCCCATGTCTCTTCCTCAGAGATACCGCGTTTTACGGCCGTTCCAGGTATGATAGACAATTATGCCCGTTGCGCCCACCGCCGCTCCCGTCGCCGCAATCCCGCCGCTCACGCTGACGGCCTTTGAAGGGCCGCTCGACCTCCTGCTGCACTTGATCCGCGAGCACAAGATCGATATCGCGGATATTCCGATCCTCCAGGTCACGGAACATTATCTGGCGCATCTGCGGGCGATGGAGGCGATGAACCTCACCGTCGCCGGCGAATTTTTGGTGATGGCGGCGACGCTGCTGGAAATCAAGAGCCGTCTGCTGCTGCCCAAGCCGCCCAAGGAAGTGGGGGAAGACGGCGAGGAAGGCGAAGATCCGCGCGAGGAGCTCGTGCAGCGTCTGCTCGACTACCAGCGCTACAAGGCGTTTGTCGCGACCCTCGCCACGTGGGAAGGTGACCGGCGGCAGGTGTTCTTTCGCGGTCAGGCGGCGTACGGTGATCTTTATGAACTGCCGGTTCCATACGGCGAGTTTTCGTCGGCCTCGCTCGTCAAGGCGCTGATGCGGCTGCTGACGGAGATGGGGTCGGACGGGACGGCGGGGACGGCGCATGTCGGCCGCGCGAAGGTGACGCTGCGTCTCGCGATGGCGACCCTGTGGCGCAAAATCCAGCGCGCCGGGTCTGAGGGAATTATCTTCGACGAATGCTTCGAGCGGCCTTTAGTCCGGTTCGATGTGATCATGACGTTTTTGGCGCTTTTAGAGCTGCTGCGGCAGGCGCGCATTTCGGCGATCCAAGAAGAGATGCTGGGCGAGATCCGATTGGCCGTGGATGTGCAAAAGGCCGAGGACGAGACCGGCGAAGAGGATTCGGCGGGAACCGATGGGGACGCCGAAAGCGCTGAGAGTGAAGAAGAAGCATTAGAGGAGTTCGAATAGTTGGCCGCGACTGAAGCCCGTCAAGAAGAACCCCGCGTGTATACGCTAGAGGCGCTGATCGCGCTGCTCGAAGGCTATCTGTTCGTCGCGATTGAGCCTGTGACCCCGGCCGATGTGGCGAAGGTTCTCGGGCTGGCCGCCGTCGAAGTCGAAGAAGCGCTGGAAGATCTCGTCAATCTGTACGCGCGCCGCAGCAAATCGGGCCTGCAAATCATGCGGATCGCGGGCGGTTATCAGATCGCGACCAAGCCTGAACTGGCGCAGGACATCGGTAAGCTGCTCGCGGCGCCTGCCGGTAAGGCTCGGCTTTCGAAGCCGGCTCTGGAAACGCTCGCGATTGTCGCCTACCAGCAGCCCGTGACTGTGGCCGAAATGGAAGCCGTGCGTGGCGTGAGCGTGGATGGCGTCGTCAAAACGCTGCTGGACCGTCGCCTAATCCGCGAGGATGGCCGCAAAGCCGTGCCGGGACGGCCGATCCTATACGCCACCACACCGGAATTTTTGCATTACTTTGGATTGTCGTCGCTGGAAGATTTGCCGCCGCTGGAGGATATCGCCGTCGCCGAGGCCGAAAAGGCTCAGGAGCACGACGCACTTCAGGCGGTCGGCCTTGAGGAGTAGTAAGTGATATTCCCCCAACTCGCCCGGCGAGCCGCCGCTGCGCTCGTTCTAACGCCTGTTCTCTGTGGACACGCCTTCGCGGCGCCTCCGCCTGCGGCGAACGGTCCGACGACGCCCAAATCGAACAGCAAGTTTTGCGTTTTGGAAGACGCCTCGACCGGGAAGATGATGTGGGCGAAAAATGAGAACGTCCACCGTCCGATTGCCTCCACCACGAAGATGATGACGGCGATCCTGCTGTTGGAGCGCGGAAATCCGGACGATATCGTGACCGCGCCGCAGGGAGTTCAGACCTTGCCCGACAGCAGCCTGCATCTGTCGCCGGGAGAGACGATCCCGCTGCACGACATGATGTACGCCCTCATGCTTCGCTCGGCGAACGACACGGCGGTGGCGGGAGCGACCTATTTGAGCGGCTCCGTGCCGGCGTTCGTCGAGCAGATGAACCTGAAGGCGCAGGATATCGGCGCTTTTAATACGCATTTCGTGACGCCGAACGGCCTCTACGCGCCGGACCATTATTCGACGGCGGCGGACCTGGCGACAATCGCGCGCTACGCCACGAATAATCTGCCGGAGTTCAACAAGATCGTCCGGACGCCGAAGTATAAAGTACAGCGCTCCATGCATAAGGGCGACTCGTGGGTGACGAACACCTCGAAGACCTTTCTGCGCGACTTTCCGGGCGCCGACGGCATCAAGACCGGTTATGTGCGGCAGGCGGGACACTGTTTCGTCGGCTCCGCGACCCGGGGCGGCTGGCGTCTTATTGCCGTGGCTCTCAAGAGTAACACGTGCCGTCAGGATGTGGAATCGCTGCTGAACTATGGGTTCGCGAACTACAAGCGCGTGCCGTATCTTCATCAAGGCGACTCCGTCGGCCAAATCGCCGTGCGGAACGCGGACCGGCCGGTTCCGGTCGTCGCGGCCAAGGATTTGCAGGTCGTCGTTTCCAAATGGAAGCCCGTTCCGGATTTCAGTGTGACGGTGACGCCGCTGCCGTCGCCGCCTTCCGCGCCGATCGCCGCCGGAACGAAGCTGGGCACTTACGCCGTGATCGCCAATGGAAAAGTCCAGGCGACCGGTGACGCAGTCGCGGGTGAGGATGCGCCGATGGCGGCCGCCGCCGCGATCGCACACACGACGCACAATTTAGGAACACGCATTGCGCGCGGCCTGGGCGCTGGGCTCGGAGCCGTGATGCTGCTGTGTATGGGAGTAATGGTATATGGAAGAACGTCTCCAAAAGGTATTGGCTGGGGCCGGAATCGGATCGAGAAGAGCGTGCGAAGAGTGGATTAAAGAGGGCCGCGTCAAAGTCAACGGCAAAGTCGTCACGGAGCTCGGCGTCAAGGTAGACCCGGCGAAGGACCGTATCTTATTCGACTCCAAGCTGGTCAAAGAACCTTCCAAGCGCTACTACATCGTTTTGAATAAGCCCAAGGATGTCGTGTGTACGTTGCACGACCCGAACGCGGGCCGCCTCGTCACGGATCTGGTCGACCTGCAAAGCAAGCCGATGCTGCGTCCGGTCGGCCGTCTTGATTCGGACAGCGAGGGTCTAATCTTCCTCACCGACGACGGCGATTTCCTTTACACGCTGACCCATCCCAAGCACCACGTTCCGAAGACCTACCGGGCGACCGTGCGCGGCGTGCCGAGCCCCGAGGCACTCAAGAAGCTCGCCACCGGTGTGCGGCTGGAAGACGGCATGACCAAGCCCGCCGAGAACGTGCGCGTTCGCAAGCGGTTTTCGGAAGGGGTGGGGAGTGTCGGCGGGTCTGAGGTGGAATTGACGATCCATGAGGGTAAGAACCGTCAGGTGCGCCGCATGCTGGCGGCGGTCGGTCATCCCGTGTCGAAGCTGATCCGCATTTCGATTGGCGGCGTGCGTTTGACCGGCCTGCCTTCCGGCGCCTGGCGCCACCTGACCGCAGAAGAGATTGCGTCGTTCGCGCTCAAATCGAGTGTGGACGCCAAAAAGAAGGCGCCGTCAAAGACGGCGGCAAAACCCGCGGCGAGCGCCGCAGAGGAGAAACACGCATCATGGCCGACCGAACAGCCACCTTCGAAACGAGCAAAGGAACCATCGTCGTCCAGCTCGCCGAGTCCGAAGCTCCAATCACAACTGCGAACTTCATCGATCTTGCCCAAAAAGGATTCTATAACGGACTGAAGTTCCACCGATACGTCGCGAACTTCGTCGTCCAGGGCGGCGACCCGGACGGCAACGGCACGGGCGGATCCGGCAAGCACATCAAGCTGGAAGTGACCCCGTCGCTCAAGCACGACACCGCCGGAACCATGGCCATGGCCCGCTCCGCCGCGCCCGACAGCGCCTCCAGCCAGTTCTACTTCACGCTGGGCTCCACGCCGCATCTGGATATGAACTACGCCGTCTTCGGAAAGACCATCAGCGGTGTTGAGAACGTCCTGAAACTGCGCGAAGGCGACACCATCGACTCTGTGACCATTAGCTAAGGCTCGCAAATTTGCGCAAAGCGCCTCTCGACATCGTCAGAAGTCGAGAGGCGCTCTTCGTTTCACGGAGGCGGCGATGACGGGTAAACGTTGTAAGCGAGTTTTCAGGACTTCTTGGACGGGCCGGCCAGCGCTCATCGCCATCCTGATTGTGTTTTTGATTTCGCATCCTATTGTTCGAGCCGACACGATCAAGGGGGAAACCGTCTCCCAATTTGATCCATTCACCTGGCCCAGCGATATCCCGCAAGATTGCCCTCTGAAAAAATCCCTCACCTTCGACAGCATTACCTTTAGTGGACGTTATGCCGATTACGGAGCCGCCGATACCTGGTTTCCCAGCTGGTGCTCAGATGGAGAGCTTCGATCTCCATTTACTGATGGTAAAGTGGGTGATATCGCTGCTGGAACGCCTAATCCAGGGGCGGCGCGCATCTCCGGCGACGATCCTTTAAACCTGGAGATTGCGCCGCTCACGACTGTCAATTCTCATCTTGGAGGCGGAGCCCATAGCTGCGGCCGTTATCCCAGCGCCGCCCTGGTCTTTAACTCGGTCTGGTACTACGGCACATATCTCCTCACCGATCATGATAACTCCGTCCATGTCCCCCATAACGACTGGCAGGTTCTAGAGCCATTCGTGGGATTCCGATACTCCACGGATGACGGCAAGAATTGGAACGACAAAACCGATCCGGACAATGGTCTCTTCGAGAACTACCATGAAAGCGCCTCCGCGACTCCCAACCATGAGATCATAATCGGAGCGCCGCACTTTGTCGATTTTGGCAAGAACATGAAGTTCGCGCCTACGGATCATGCGACCGGTCGCAAGTACGCCTACATGACTGCCCACGGAGCGGGCCCGGAGGCGACTGCCGCATCCAACTCCTGGGTGATAGGGGACAACGTCTACCTGATCCGAATTCTCATGCCGCGTGGCGCGGACGCCAAAAGCAATACCGCTTATTTGAATACCGCCCTCAAGTGGCAATACTTTACGAAATCCGGCGCCTGGCTGCCTTGGGATAAGAACCACCTGAATATTGTGCGTCGTAATATTCGCCCGATCGCGCATTGGGGCGAAACGGCGCCGCCAGAATCCGATCAGCCAACGTTCGGCTTTGGCGAAACCAGTGTTACTTACGACGCTCCGATCAAAACTTATCTGATGTGTGTCGCTCGATGCATTACGGCGAACCGTTTCGACACGATCATCCTGGAATCGCCAAAGATCACAGGGCCATACCGGATCGTCCACTCTCTCAGCAATTTTGGACCGGTCGCCTACTTTCCAACCATTCCTTCAAAGTTTATCTCTCCGGACGGCAAGCGGATGTGGCTTAGCTATTCGGCTAACTATGGCGGGCAGAAGGCGAATGTCGCTGGGGCGGCTTACGCCATGTGCCTGCGCGAATTTTACTTGAACTCACCCGGCGCCGCCACCCGGAAATATCAGGCGGAAGCTGCGACTCTGGCCGGAGGCGCCGCTGTCTACGGCGACCCGGCGGCGTCAAACAGCAACATTGTCGCGTATTTGAACTCAGCGGGCCGATCTGTTAGCTTTCACCACTGTCCGGCGGCGCCTAGAATTGGAGTGACATACGCAAGCGTCACAGCCGGCGCGTTCAGTCTCTATATCAACGGCGTCAAAAACCAGGAAATACAGGTTCCAGCGACAGGGCAGTGGACAGGCAAAGGCGCATACCGTGAAGTCTGGACCACGGTGGCCATTCCTGAAGATTCAGACGTGACATTGCAATGCGATGAGGGGAATACCGGGGTCAATCTTGATTTCATCGAGCTTCCGCAGAATTAAACAGATCATGGATAAACGACTTTTTTCGACATTGGTCTTTCTTCTTGCGTTAACCTTCGCATTGTCCTGTCGTACGGCTGTTTGCTCGACCAAAGTTACCGTTGTATCGAGTGGCGCAGAGCATGATGAGTATGCGATCACGGGACACAAGATTCAACTGGATGTCTCCACGCACCATTACCTTACGAAGGATACTGACGCATGGCGGGGAAGTATCTTCGTTTCCTCCAAGATCGACAAGCGGAAATATCGTCAGAAACTGCTTTTACCGCATGGTTTATGGCCTGTCAGTGAGAATGCATGCAACCGTGCTACTGTTTTTCTTTGGGAGCCAGACGGGCGGAAAATTCTGGTTGCACTTTTAGATGCTGGCGGTGGTTTCTCTGAAGAGCGTGTCGTTTCTTGCTACCGTTTGAGAGGTCACGAATGGCGACTGATGCATCATAACTCAAACCAATATGGCTTCACATGTCGGGGTGGGTTTTATGTTTCGGGCAGGAAGTTATTTATTTGGGATTTTGTGTTTGATGATCGTTATGCCTATTTTGCGCCGGCGAAATATCGACTGCGCCAGTTTATATGGAAGCGAAATACTTTGACTGGACCAACATATCGAACGACACGGCGCAGATATGAAACGAAGGAAGATGTGAATGTCGTTTTACCGGAACAGGACGCCTTAAGAGAATTAGGCATGCGATGGCGCTGGTGGGCGCCGCTAGATACTTCCTCAACAAAGCGGAAGCAATGAACAAGACATTATGGCGGCTGCTTCCCTCAACCCGTCATGAGGCAGGGGCAGTTTTCAATGGGAAAACCGTGACCAAGGCGGTGCAAAAACCGTCTTGCAGCACTGGGGGATAGCTGCCCTGGGCGGTGCTGAAGATCGGGGAATCCGTCGCGCCATCGTGATATCCTTCAATATACGCCTCACCCTCATGGGCTTCGACGATTTTCCGCGCCGAGAGAAGACCAAGGCCTGTCCCCTCGACCTGAGCGTGTGTCTCGAGACGACCGAACGGGACAAATAACCTTTCGGCTTGAGCCTGGGAAATCCCACGCCCCTTCTGTCCCTGATCGAGCACCCCAACCAGCACGCGCCCCTCATCGGTGCGCCATGTCACCTTGACTTCCCCATCGCTGTACTTGAATGCGTTGCCGATCAGGTTCATGAAAACGGTAATAAGGCGCGTTGTATCAACGAGCAGGTGCAAATTTTCGCCTTCCATGGCGATCTTGCGTCCGCCCGAAAACTTGGGCTGTTGATAACGTGCTCCCGCTTCAATGAGATGACGAACATCGGTTTCCTGTAACTCCACCAGAATGGGTTTGCCTTCGAGGACACGGGTTTGCTCCATCAGCGAAAGGCGCAGATAATTCAGCATTTGCACCCCATCCGTAATCATTTCTAGGAATTCCAACTCCGTCTTTTTATCGAGAGCATCTTCTTTGATGAGATATTTCAGTGTCTCTGCGCTGCCGTGAACAATAGTCAGAGGATTGCCGAGGTCGTGAGCGATACTGCCGATCGCCTGACTGAGAACATGGAGCATTTTTTCGGTCTGTTCAAGTTTTTGTTGTTCTTGATGTCGTTCCTGGGTCTGCAAAAGCTGCTCCGCGAATTTGCTGCGTTGGGCGCGCTCGTTTCTATAGGCCAGGAATAAGGGAAGAGACATGATTACGAATGCTAAGAGAACGCTCTGAAGCTCATCTAAAATGGAATTCCTGTGATGCTGAAAGATGTAAAAGCTAACGTTTATCAGCAGAATTTGTAAGGCCAACCAGCGTATCTGAAGTTTTAGTGCTTGAAAGAGGATCAGCGCATAGTAGACTGCGACGTAAAGCTTCGCGTTGTCATAACTTTCAATGGTGATAAGACAAGTGGAGACGCTGATTGTCCCTACGACGAGAAGTTGCCAGTGGCCCACAAACTTGCGATGAAACGACAGGACCAAAAGCAGGAGGCTGATGAGGCAGGCGCTACTACAGAGCACCTCTTTTCCAAATGAAACCTGATGAGTCAGGGCATCAACCAGGAAGCCTGCGGTTACCCCCATCATGATGAACAGACCAATATGGATGGGGATGCGGATAAGGGAGTAATAATACTGCTGAAAATCGCTCTCGATTTGAGGGGGGAATTTCAGGCGGCGAATAAATTGCGCTGCTTCAACCTGTGTCATTGTTGTTTGCATATCCCAATGATTATATCTGTTTGCGCGCCATTGTTGGGTTGCGGCGTGACGAGGATCGATCTTTGTCACGCCGGTGTTTTTACATTGGTCTGATATTCTTGTGCGATTACGCTGCGACGTTGATCATCCACGGGATGCCGTATTGATCGGTAAGCATGCCGAAGCCAGCTGAAAAGAACGATTTCTCGAACCGCATCATGACGCTGCCGTTTTCGGACAGGGCGCTGAAAACTCGTTGGCCCTCCTCAATACATTCCAAGGTAATCGATACCGAAAATCCCTGCGCCTTGCCGGGGAACTGAGTGGGCGAGTCACCGCCCATCAAAACATTCGCGCCGATGTCGAGACGCGTGTACATGATCCGTCCGCGCTGATCCTCCGGTATCTGTTCGCCCACGGGAGAATCCCCATAGGCCATCATCATCACGATCTCGCCGCCGAAAACTTTCTGGTAAAACTCGAATGCTTCTTTACACTGGCCGTCAAACCCCAGATAGCAATTGATGATCATTGTCTTCTCCTTCGTCGTATCCGAGTTTTCGTTTTTCGCTTCGTCAATCATTCGTCGTGTTCGCGAAGGTCAAATCGACATATTGTCTGAAAATTTTGCCGCTTGGTCAATAGCAGACTATCATGCAGTCGAGAGACTGTCAACTGAGATCGCAAGAATTATAAACACACCCGTTACGCTAATGCCGTTTTTATATGATATGATGTAATCATCAATATGCGGCGGGATTAATTCCTGGCCGAAAGGAATGTTCGACTCATGACTTGTCCACAGAACTCACATGGACGCCGCAAGGGTTTTACCTTGATTGAGCTCCTCGTTGTCATAGCTATTATCGCGATTCTCGCCGCCATCTTGTTCCCTGTCTTCGCGAAGGCGCGGGAGAAGGCCCGTCAGATTTCCTGCGTTTCCAACGAGAAGCAGCTCGGCCTGGGCTTCATGCAGTACAGCCAGGATAACGACGAACATTATCCCGTCGGCTTCGGCAACCAGCGTGGCGGAGGCTGGGCTGGCCCGATCTACCCGTACGTTAAGAGCACCGGCGTCTACAAGTGTCCCGATGATCCCACAACCCCTGACAATTCCGTCACACCGGCGCGCGTTCCCGTCTCCTACGGCTACAATTTGAATATCGCCCAGACCTCCTCGACGGGGCTTGGCGGGGCGGATGGCCAGGTCAAGCAGCCGTCGCAGACGATCCTGCTTTTTGAGCTACGCGGCAGCCGCGCCGTTGTGACCGACCCGCTGGAAGGTGGAACCACACGTGACCGCAGTTCCATCTCTGGAGACGGAAACAACTTGCTCTCTTACGATAACGCCGACGCGGAACAAAGCAGCAACTCTGTCGCGACCGGCGGCGCCACTCCCGGCGGCGCCCAATATGACACTGGTCAGGTTGTCGGATGGGCTACAACATTCCAGCAGCAGCAGTGGCTCCCGACCGGCCGCCACACCGACGGCGCCAACTACCTGCTCGACGACGGCCACGCCAAGTTCTATAAGCCCGGCAGCGTCAGCAATGCCCAAGACGACATTCACGCGATCTACTGGGGCCAGCTGTAACGGAACGAAAAAGGCCGGCGCGACGAAGATCGCTCTTC
>NZ_JBDSQY010000338.1:0-84021 GCF_039929585.1 Capsulimonas sp. | reverse complement strand
CAAAAAAGCCTCTCCGGCGCCGGAGAGGCTTTTTTGCTAGGAGCATGAGCAAACCCATGAGTTCCCCTGAAGTCAAAATTAAAGTGTCGATGGACACCGCCGCCGCGATCCGCAACGCACGGCAGCTGGCTCAGGTTTCGAATGAGGCGACGAAGAAGATCGCGGCCGACACGAAAGTCGCCGCCACCGTCACCCTTGAGTTCGCGCGCGCACAGGCCGCGAACGCTCAGGCAAGCGTCAGCGCGTCTCGCGCCTCGGCGCTTATGTCCCGTCAGCAGGTAGAGCTTGCCAAAGAGGCGCGATCCGCCACGCAGGCCACGCTCGTCGAGAAGCGCGCCGTTGAGGATCTGGGCAAGGCCGTGCTCGCCGAAGCCCGCGCGTCCGAGAGCCAGGCCCGGGCGGTCGTGACGGCCGTGAACGCGCGCCGGCTTCAGCAAAAGGCGATCGATGACGAGACTCGCGCGCTGACGCGCCGCACCGAAGCCGAGCGGCAGGCGGACCAGGCGGGGCGCTCCCGCGTTGCGGCGGAAAACCGGCAGCACCGCGACGAGGGCTCCTATCTGCGCGATCAGCGCCGGGGGGCGCAGGACCGGCAGCAAGGCCGTGAGCAACTCGCGGGCATGGTAACCGGCGCCGGAGCGACCGCCACCGCGACCGTGACGGTTCCGATCGTCGCGGCGGCCGGCAAGTCCGTCGAAATGGCCATGGATTTGGAGCAGGCGCTCAACGTCCTTCAGACCCAGACCAGCGCGACCGATGCGCAGCTTTCGCAAATGCGCAAGACAGCGCGCGACCTGGGCGGAGATATGACGCTGCCGGCGACGTCGAGCAACGACGCGGCCCAGGCCATGGTCGTGCTCTCGCAAAAGAGCCTCTCCGTCAACGACAGCATGACTGCGGCGCGCGGCACGCTTCAGCTGGCGGCGGCGGCCACAATCGACGCGGCCCAGGCGGCGGAAATCGAAGGCGATGCGCTGACCGCGTTCAAGCTAAAGGGTGACCAGGCCACGCACGTTGCCGATATGCTGGCCGCGTCTCAGTCCGCCTCCGGAACAGCGGCGACCGACGCCGCACTTTCGATGCAGCAGGCGGCGGCGGTCTATGCGTCCGCCAATCAGCCCATTGAGGCGCTGATGACCTCCATCAACCTGCTGGGCAAGGCCGGCATTCGGGGCAGCGACGCCGGCACCTCGCTCAAGGAGATGCTGCTGAAGCTGGAGACGCCGACCGCCAAAGCGCAGCAAGTCCTAGACAAGCTTGGGATCAGCATCTACGACGCCGACGGCAAGATGCGGCCGTTCCGCGATCTCGTCGCGCAGTTCTCGGCCGCAACCTCCGGACTGACCCAGAAACAGCGCGACTTCGCGCTCGGCACCATCTTCGGCTCCGATGCCATCCGGTCCGCGACCGTCATCATGGCGGGCGGCGTAACCCAGTACGACAAGATGGAGGCGGCCGTCACAAAGGCGGGCGCGGCGGCGGAGCTCGCGGCAGCCAAAAACAAGGGACTCAAGGGAGCGCTGGACGGCCTGGGGTCGGAGCTGGAGACGATCGGCGAGAAGACGGCGGCTCCGTTTCTGCGATCCATGACGGAACTGGTCAAGAAGGCCGGCGACGCCATTGAGGTGCTCGACCAGCTGCCGCAGCCGATCAAGGACTCCGCGCTTGCGCTGGCGGCCGTGGCGGCGATCGCTGGGCCTACCGTCATGGGACTGGGCGCGATCGCTGGCGGCGTGATGAACATCCGCGGTGCTCTCGCTCTGATGACGGTGGGCGCGGAAGCGGCCGCTGTGGCGGAGACAACCACGGCCGCCGCCGGCGTCGCCGCGTTCGCCGCCGGCGCGCCGCTGGTCATTGCGCTCATCGCGGTCGCGGGTTTCGTGGGCGCCATCGCCTGGAAATGGGGCGAGGTACGCAAGGCTCAAGATGAAGCCACGGATTCGACAAAGCGGTTCGCGGACGCCCAGAAAGAGCTTGCGGCCAGCGGAGAGCGCGGCGCCCTGATGGTCAACCAGGGGCAAATTGCCAGCGTCAAAAGTTACTGGAAGTCTGTCCTGGACAACCGCAAGGAACGAGTCGATAACGCCGATTGGACAGCCCGCCAGATAAATGTCACCCCGCAAAGCTATCGAGACAGCGTCGTCAGCGGAAAGGATGATCCACTGATCCTGTCCAGCGGGGCGGCGAACCCGGCGCTCAACAAGAGCAACACTGATATTCAAAAAATCATCGATCAGCTCGACTCCGACTACAAAACCGAAGGCAAGCGACTGACCGAGATGAGTAAGGAAGGCGCGGGCGCCGCTAACCGCTCTCTCATGGCGACAGGCGGAGACGGATTCGCCAAATCGGTTATCAGCCATGCGTTCGACACGATCAGCACACCGAAGAACGTCGCCAGTTGCGCGCTCTTCGTGAGCGAGGTGTTCAAGTCCGCAGGAGCTAAATTGCCAGGAGGCGCGATCGCCTCGGCGAAGGGATTGCAGGAGTGGGCGGTCAAATCTGGCGCTCAGCCGCACTCCGCTAAGGATGCGCTCCCTGGAGACTTGATCGTCTGGCATGGCGGCAGATACGGCGCTCCCCAAGCTAATGGGAAGCGCAGCGGCTATCACGTCGGGTTTTCTCTAGGAGACGGCCAGATTCGCCAGAGCAGCAAGGGCGTGATCAAATCCATGGGCATGTACGACGCCGCCCATGCAACAGCCTACACCATCCCTGGTTCGACCTTCGCCCCAGGCGCCACTCCTGCCGCTGGACCGGCCGCCGGCGCCGGCAGGACAATGACGGATGCGGAGCTGATGGGCACGAAGGCCGACAAGGCCGCGAAGGACAAAGCGACCGCGCTTGTCAACGCCGCCGGCCTGGACGTCAAGAAGGCGGAAGCCGCCCTGGATCACTGCAAGACCGAGTACAGCCGCACCGGAGATCCTGCTTTCCTCATCCTCGCCAAGACCGCCCTCGTCAAGGTGCGCAATGCGCGGCTGAAGGAAGCGCAGGCGGCCTTTAACAAGGCCAAGCAGGAGGCGAAAGCCCAGGGGACAGACGGCGACGGAGCGGCGGCGGCGTTCAAAACCGCGACCTTCGACATCACCGCGCAATACGGCAAGGACGATCTCGCGCTTTCCGATCAGTTGACCGGCACGCCGGAAGAGCGCCGAAAGCGCGCGCAGCAGGCGGCGCTCACCCAGAAGCGAGGCCTGCTCTATCACACAGACACGGCCATCAGCGATCACGAACGCCAGCTCGGGCGCGGCGACGACGGCGCCTATTCACTCCTGAAGGACGCATACGGCAAACGTCGTGATCGCCAGATCGACCTGGCGAACGCGGAGTTCCACGCGTCCTCGGGAGAAGGAAAGCTCGCGGACGCGGGGCAGGAAGCGCTTCGGATCAAGACCCTCGCGGCCGAGCGCGATCGCGCGATCGACCAGGCGAGGCAGACGGCGAAAGTCGCGCTGATCGATCTGGAGGACCGTCACAACCAGCTGATCGCCGCCGGCCTTCAGATGGACAAGGACCGCCTTGGCGCGGAGCGCGATCTGCTGGAGAACAGCCGGAGCGCCGCGCAGACGGACGACGAGAAGCGCCGCACGCAGGCGGCCCTGGTGGAGAACACGAAGGCTCAGCTGCTGATCCAGAAAAAGATCGACGATCTCTCGACCGATCCAAACACCCGCGCGATGTCCGGCACCCACTACTCGGTGGGAGTGCAGTCCGCCGTCAGCTCTCTGGACATGTCGGATCGGGAACTCTCGGACGCGGCGCGCGATCGCCGGATCCAGTTCCTACGCGCGGAAATCCAGGCGACGGACGACCTGATCGATAAGAAGCGCCTCTTGATCGAAGTTCAGGCGATGGAGTACACGGCGGCGAAGCGCTCCGGGGATCCCAACGTCGTGAACGCCCAGGTCAATGCGGCAAACGCGGAGTCGATGGACCTGGAGCGGCAAACGCGCATGCAGTCGGCGGACCAAGGGCTCGCCGGCTTGATGGGTGGAAAGCAGCCCTCGAAAGGCGCGGTGCAGGATGTCCTCAAAAAGTACGAAGATCTGACCGTCTTCGGATCGCCCCAGGAGGCCAGGGAAGCGATTGGCCATTATCTCGACGTGCTGACGCTGATGTTTGAAAAGCATTGGATCTCACGCCAGGAAGCGAAAACGAGCCTAGGCGGCGTCAAGCAGGACGCCGACACCTACAAGACGGCGGACCCCAATACCGTTGACCAGATCAGCAGCACGCAGAATACCCTGAAGCCTCACTCGGTCACGGTGGGGCACACGGAGTTCTGGGAAGGCCTCGCCGCCGAAGCGTCCCAGGCGTCCAGTAATTTCCTCATGGCGCTCTTGCATGGCAAGGGATCGAAGGGCGCTTTGAAGTCGCTGCTTGGCGATGTTGGAGGGATGCTGCAGAACGCGGCGGCTGGGGCGCTGCAAGGCACGCTCCAGAACGCCATGATGTCCGCCGGGTCGAAGTTCGCCGGGCAGCTCAAGACGGGAGGCGCGGGCCTGATCAAAGACGCGGCCATGGCGGGAATGGCGCTGTCGGCGGCGATCAACATCAGCGGCGCGAACGGTAAAAAGAAGCAGACCAATTCACTTCTCGGTCTAGGACTGGGACTTGCGGTCGGTTCACTTATGCCTGGCGTTTCGCTCCTGCAGGGCGCGATCGGCGGCGGCTTCCTTGGGGGCATGTTCGCGGGTGGGGGGCGCCCTCCGGTCGGCAAGCCATCGATCGTCGGCGAGCGGGGGATGGAACTGTTCGTTCCGGATGCGCCGGGAACGATCATTCCCAACCACATGCTCCCGCTCGCTCCGTCGATGTCCCTTGGCGCCAGCTCTTCGAAAGTCGGAGGCAGCGGCGGGGGGCTCATGGCGGACGTGCTTGAGGCGGCGTCCAGCGCGGGCGGGGACACCATTCAGGCGGTCCAGAACTTCCATGGCGACATCCACAAAGACGTCGATATGGACCGCGCGTCTCGCCAGTTCGGGGAGCAGATGCGCCGTGCTCGCCAGAACGGGAAGCGATAGCATGGAGCTTAACTGATATGGTCTTTATTAGATAATGTGGTGTTTATATGACGACCTACTTCACCTACTCCTTCGGCGGCTACACGTTCAACGCCGGCGACCTGACGAGCATTCAGGAAAGTCCGGAATATCGTGAGCGCGCGTCGAGCAGCGCGGGGCGGGGGGGGCGGTACAGCGCCGGCTCCCTCTTCGATTGTCTTCACATCGATCTCCAGGGGGATATCCTCGGGAGCGACACCGAAGACCCCGGAACGCTTCAGGCGTCTTGGGATGCGCTGGCCGCCGCATTTCCACCGGGCCAAGCGCGCGTTTTCCGCAAGCAAAGCGATCGATATTGCCGAGCGGAGGTGCGATCGTTCGGCGAGGCGCAGGCCTGGAAGGGAAAAGGAGCGCGCTACTTTTCCATCGGCCTGACTTCTAACGACGATCCTCCTTGGTTCGCGGACGCGGTGACCACTCAAGGCCTGGCGACAACCGGAGACACCACATTCAACGCCCTCGGCGGCGGCGCTGCGGATCCGATCCTGACGCTCGTCTTCAGCGCCGCGCCGGCGGGCGGAATCGTCACGATCAGCAATGCGGCAGGCGAAACGTTCACCTTCGATCCAGACGCGACTGGGACTTACGTTTTCAGCACGCTGGACGATACGATCCTGCGCGCCGGCGTGGACAAGTACGCGGGATTGATCTCCGGCGAGCTGCTTCGCCTGTCGCCAGGCTCCAACACCTGGACAATCACCCTGGGCAACGGCGCGACGCTGTCTTCGGCGTCTCTGAACTACCAGGCGCGATACTACTAATCCCCTGAACACTCCTATCTTCCCCGAATACTCGTAGGGATGTTCCCGCCCCTCGGAGTCCGTATGTCCATCAAATTCCAACTGATCATTACGAATCCAAGCGGGACCATTCGCCGGCGATATCCCGTCAAGCAGATCGCCAAATTTTCGGCGTCTCTGACCCGGTACGGCTTTTACGCCGACTTCACGATCTCGACCACCGTTCGTTTCGACGATACGTCGTTCGATTCGATACAGGATGGCGACCGCGTCGAGGCGTATGTGAACGGTCAACTCGCCTATCGAGGCTACGTGACCACGCGGCAGATGAGTGAAGACTCGGCGCAGGAGACGCTGACGATCAGCGGGCAGGGGATGCATTTCCTCGTCCGCAAGCAGCTGGTCGACCAGATTTATCCCTATCCTGGCGACGGAGCCGATATCAGCGAGCCGTTCGCCGACATTGCCCATGACGCTGTCCTGGGCGCGAAAGGGATCGGCGCCGTCCCGATTACCATTGATGTCCAGGCGCTGCGTGTTGGGGTCAAGACCACGCAGGTAGATGCGCGCGAGAAGCTGGTTGGTGACGCCTATGACGACATCCAGCAGCAGAGCGGCAATACCTGCACGTGGGGAGTCGACGCCAATCCTGCTGGGCAGAACCGCCTGTTCATTCGCCCGATTGACAACGTCGAGCTGGCGGCCCGGCATGTGCTCAGCGTTCCGTCTCGTAACATCCGTGTCGCGGGCGCCGAGCGCCAGACTGCGGACATCGCCAATCGGTACCTCGTCAAGGGCGGCGATCCCAGGTTCCCTCAGCTCCTGCACAATGGCAACTTCAGCCTGCCGATTGTCTTTCAGGAGGGCGGCTCCAGCATTGTCGTCAACGGAGATTTTGAGCAGCAAGATCACTGGATACTCAGCGGCGCCGCCTACAAGCAGACCGACTACCAGGGCATCTACAAGGGCGAGGCGTACTCAGGATCCTGGCAGATGGAGCTTGATGGAAGCACCGAGTACATCGAGCAGACAGGCTCCTATGCCTTCGCCTCTGGACGTAACTACACGCTTTCCATCAGGGCGCGCCGCGAGATTGACCTGGGAGCGGCGTACGGATCCGCGCACCTTCAGCTGAAGGACGCCGGCGGGACGGTCCTGCAAACGATCAATTTGGCGCTGACACCGGCGGGCTCGTCGGCGTGGGATTTGTTCACCTCCACGTTTCAGCCTCCGGCCGGCTGCGTCAGCTGGAAACTCCACATTCAGTGCGATGATCGCGGCGGCGCCAATAATGGGCTCCTGGTGGACGCCGTATCGCTCTACGACGCAAGCGTGCTGTATCAGGACGGCTGGCAAACCAAACTCTACGATTCGAGTGGCGGCAGCCCGAAGTTCAACGCCGTCAATTGGACCTATTCGGATGTCGCGCATTCGCCCAAGTACTGCGTTTACCTGAACGTCCACAGCAATGACGCCAACGGGCAGGATCTGCACCTGGAGCCACTGAGCACGGCTCCGTTTACGGTGACTGGACAACAGGCAATCCGGTTCGGTTTTTGGTATCGCACGCCACCGGGATCGACAGCCAACATCCCCAAGATGTGGCTGCAAATGTACTTTAAGGCGTCCGACGGACACGAAACGAACTACGTTCGTGAAGTCATCAACGGCAGCGGACCGGTGGCGGGCTGGACTTACGCGGAGACGGTGGGGGTTGCGCACGGGGATAGCGTCCACTGCGAGGTGAGTATCGTCTTTCGCTCTGATGGCGAAATCCTCATCGACGACGTGTCGTGCCGTGACGCGGCCGCGCTCGCCGTTGAGGGCAGTAACGACTACCTCAAGGAAGGCAAGCTTTCCCGGGTCATCAACGTCACGGACCCGGCGGTCGGTCTGAGCGCCCCCTACACCAACTCGATCAACGACTTCGGCGTTCGCGCGGATATCCTTGACGCCGGCGACATCACGACGGCGGCGGACCTTTACGCTGTCGCGGCCGCCGCATTCAAAACGACAGCGCTGGGCAAAGACAAGCCGAGCATCACGATCGTGGATGATCCAACGCTGTATCTCCCCGGCGAGAGCATTCGCCTGGAAGGCGCGATCGGCAGGAAACTGACCGGTGGCAAGACGCTGACAATCCCGGCCGTTCACATGGAATGGGATGGACAGTGGATCCAATCCTTGGAAATCGGCGAGGAGATTGAAGATGCCAATGTCATCATCCGTGAACTGATCCATGATGAACAAAAGCGAGGCCTGGGGGGATCTGGGGCCGGGGGATATAACTCATCGTCCAACGGAAGCAGCGGCGGCGTGGGCGGCGGATCCACCGCGTCCAACCAGGTCGCCCTCAGCGCAGGAGACACGCCCGGTTATCTCAGCGCCAAACTCTCGGCGAGCGCCCCTTACCAGTTCACGGACGTCGCCGGAGTCCGTACCTTCTCCGTTGCCCCTCAGACGTCCAACACCGTGCTGGCTGGGCCGACCACCGGCGTTGCGACCGCCCCTACGTTTCGTGGACTCGTGCCGGCGGATATTCCCGGCCTACCGGCGAGCAAGATCACGAGTGGCGTCATCGCAACCGCCCAACTGGGGACAGGGACCGCAAGCAGCTCGACGTATCTGCGTGGGGATGGCACATGGGCGGCGCTGCCCAAGCGGCGCTGGTCGTTATCCTTTCCGCAGGCAAACGCGCCCTCTTCAAGCCCAGATCTCTCGCGTGTCGTCTATGCCCCGTCTGGCGAGGGTAACGCCTCCATCACATGGGTCGCGAAAATCGCTCGTTTTTATGTCGCATCGCCGGCAAGCGGAGCGACGACGGCGACAATCGTCTATGGCGCCTCGGGAAATGCCGCCTTCGGCGCTGGGACTGCGTTGCTAACGACTGCGTTTACGCTCTCTGGCAGCACAAATTACGAAGCCGCGAATGTGACGGTTTTCCCAACGGGAGTGACGATTACTTCCGGTCAGCGCCTGGCGTCGATCTGGTCCGCGACCGGCGGCGCGAATGGCGTTATCGAGATTGAATTCGAGGAGCAATAAGAATGCCAGCATATACGCCTACGAGAATTACGGCATCTGCTTATGTGTATTCAACTCCTGCGACCTACCTGAACGACGGCAGTACCACCACTCGTGCTGAGATTGTCGAGAACCAATCGTCAGGGACAACTCACACCGGTGCATTCGATCTATTTATGCTGGATCTCGGCGCTCCCATCGTGCTGTCCTCAATTGTGCTCACGTCCCTCCTTTCACTCGTCTCTGCCTCCGGGAACCATGTCCTTAACATCTACGCAAATAATGACGGCACGAATCCGCGCGCCGGCGGCACGGTCAATCTGATTGGCTCGCAGACAGGAGCGACTGGCGCCGGCGCTCCTGGTGGAACACTTCCCCTCAGCGGAACATATCAGTACGTTTTTGTCGAATATACACTCGATAACGTCACGCCTTCCGGCGATTTCGTCGTGCGTATTGGCACGATCACAGTCAATGGAACGATTGCTGCGGCGCCCATAAATCCGGCGATCTCACAAGTTTACTAGGCAGCTATTAAAATAGTAGATGCCTATCTTATGGCCTTTTAGCTAAGCTGGCCAAACTCGCTATCCTAAGCCGATCTCCTGTATGGAGGCGGCTTTTCTCATGACTGGAGATCCACACTATGCGACAAATCCGCGCGCTCTTTTTGATGTGCCTGCTGCTGATGGTCATGGTCAGCGCCGGCGCGCAGACGATGACCGCCAATATCACGACGATCCCCAGCAACCATAATGGCGCGATCACGATTACTGTGACCGGCGCGGGCTGGACGGCCGGAACGACCACCATATCCGCGACGGGCGGTAGCGGATATACAACCAGTGGCGGCGCCACGACCAGCGCCACCACAGGAACAATCTTGATCACGCCTGGCGCGGTGCTCCCAGGCGGAACGGCGTCCACCGGCCCCATCGTCCTGCACAACTCCACGGATGCGGCCACGGCGACAATCACGGTGGGAACGCCCTCCATTTCTTTGGACAGCGTGACGAATTACGTGGGGTTCTCGCGCTCCGTGGCCATCACAGGTACGAACACGATATGGTCTAGCGAAACCGCCGCCACGCTGTTTACGATCTCTACATCAAATGGATCGTACACGACCATGGCCGCCCGCGTGGCGTCCAATACTTCCGCCAGTCAGCCAATCGGCCTGGGGACGGCCCCCGGAACGATCACGGTAACGGATGCGAGCACGGGAGCGACGGGCTCCCTGACCGTCGTTGCGTACTCCATGCCCACGATCACAAGCTCGGCTGACCTCGCCAGTCTGCCAGGGGCGCGCGTCGGCTATCGCATGGACGCCACGAGCTACAAGGACGCGGCGAAGACATCCCCGGTCACAACTAACGGCGATTTAATCTATGTCATTCCAAATCAGGTGACTGCCACCGGATCCACGTTTGACCTCGTGCAAGCAACATCAGGAAATCGTCCTGTCTACCTCGCCAGCGCTTTGAACGGCTTGCCAGGGGCGACGCTGAACAGCAAGCTCATGGCGACAACGGGAAATGTGCTCGATTCATCCATGGCAGGGTCGTGGACGGTCTTCGCTGTTTCCAAAACCGATGCGGCGACGAACTCGCAGAATTTCCTGTTCAACTTCAACACCGTCAGTATTTTTGGATGGAATCGTCTCTCGGTGGCGTCGCTTACAAACACGCTGGTCAACCTCAATGTTCCTACTGTCGGATCTGCTGGTCCTGGGCCATATGGCACCTCTTACACGTCGATCAACTTAACAGGGATTCTCAACAGCACGGGCGGCGGCGGAACCCCGACCTACCTGATTGATGACAGTTACGCGGCGACCCAGGCGATGACGTTCAACGCGGGGTCGATGGTGCTTTCCTCCAACCTCTCGCCGTTTTACGTCAACATCACATCGCCTCTCAGTTCGTCCATCTCTAAATCGGGCGCCCTCTCCGGCACGGGCGCGATGAAGCTGTCCGACACGACGACCAGCATCTCGTTCAAGGGAAGCATGGAAGAAATCTGGGTCTTCAACCAGGGATTTCCGCCTGCGCTTCGAATCGCCGTTGAGAAGATGTATGCGGCAAAGTACGCGACGGCGCCGCTCAAACAGTACGTCTTCGAGGGAGATAGCAAGACCAATCAACCAGCTTTTGCAACGTGTTACCCCGGCGTCGTGGCAGGGTTACTCCCCGGCGGACAGTGGCGAACGTGGCTGACGGGAACGGGCGGATGGGCGGTCAAACAGATCCTTCAGAATGTCGCGGCTCGTGATTTGGTCAGGTATGAGCCGCTTCGTTCTCGCAACGTCATTGAAGTGGAGGCGTGCACTAACGACTTCGTACTCGCCTATGTCCCGGCCACCACGCAGGGCGGCACGGACCTCTACAATAACTACTACAAGCCGCTCGTGGGCATTTTGCGCGCCCAAGGCTACCGGGTCATTATCGATACCTGTGTTCCGAGGGACGGCCAATCGCTCGGCTATCGCGCCTTCAATACGGCGCTGAGAGCGGACTGGACTGCGAACGGAACGAATATTGCGGACGGCTTCTGCGACGTGGCGGCAGACACGAATATTGGCGACAACGGCTCAGGAACCGATTCCAGCAATAACAATCATAACCTCACCTACTATCAGGGTGACTTCACACACCCGACCACGGCAGGCGCAGCGATTTATGCAGGTTACAGCAATTCCGCTGTACTGGGGACCGCGTACGCACAGAACCCGACGCAGCCGGGGATCGACAATGGCCTGTTCGCGGGAACGCTGGGCGGGCCAGGGTCGTTCTCCGCAAGCTCCAACACATTCACATTCGCGCCGGCCACCGGCGGAACCGGGACCGTGACGACGCAGCTCCAGCGCGCGCCAAGCGTTGTGTACTCGGACGCAAATGCAAGTCCGACCTATTATAACTGCCCAGGGACATTCGCGGATGTTTCAGGGGTGTCCTCCACCTCCAGCGGCGGAACGCTGGTGGACACTTCATCGCTCACGACCTCAACGCGCTACTGGTGGCGACTGAAGACGACGGACGGGAACGGCGTCGTCAACTATTCCAACTTTGTGAACGGCGTCGCTTCGTCCGCCGCCGCCGCGATCACAACCCGGCGCACACTTCACAGCCGCCGGCCAGGCGCGCGCCCTTCCCTGCAAGGATCCAATAGCGGGCGATCGCGCCAGCTCACTCGTACTCGAAATTAAACCGGTTACGAAAACTAAGAGGAAACCATGAAACCTTCGCTCAGAACATTCACATTGGCTCTGGCGGCGCTTGCGCTGTCCGTGCAGATCGCCGCCGCCGCTGTGGTGTCCTATCCATTCCGTGTGACCGATGACTCCGGCGTTCTCGTTTCCGGAGCGACCGTCGCCATCGGCGCGACCACCTTGACTTCCGGCTCTGCGACCACCGTCCCCACGAATGCCGGAGAGAAGATCCTTGGAACTAACGCCGCGCCTGCGTCTACCGTCTCCATAACGCTGCTCGATTATGGCACGGGGGATTATTCGCTTCTGGTGGACCCTTCCGTGACGGGGGAACTGTATATCCCGCTCACTGTCTCCAAAGCGGCCACCACGATCACCAACGGAAACGCGCTGGTCGGCGCGATCATCTCGCAGGACAGCGCCCTCGTCGCCTCATCCAATACGCGCCTGACGACGGCGCTCCCCAATGCGGCGCCGGCTGCGAGCGGCGGACTGCTGACGGTGGGAACCGGCGCGGGGCAACTTAATCCGAACGGCTCGGGCGGTCTCTCCGGCTTGACCACGGCCAACTTCGGCACGGCGCAGACCGGAAGCTCGACCACGCTCACGCTCGCGGTGGGCGCGTCGGCGACGACCGACCTCTACAAAGGCGATTATATTGCGATCACCGGCGGAACGGGCGCCGGCCAAGCGCGGACGATCACCGGATACGTCGGAGGGACACTGGTGGCGACCGTGAGCCGCCCTTGGACGGTGACGCCGGACAGCTCCAGCGTTTACGCGGTCATCATGAATCCGCATCCGGCGCTTGACGCCAATCTCGCCGTGACGGCGGGAACGGTGGGGGATAAAACCGGATACACAGCTTCGACGGTCACAGATAAGACAGGCTATTCCGTTTCCACGATCACGGACAAAACCGGCTACTCTCTTACCGTCACGCCGCCGACCGTCGCCGCCATCCGCGCTGAGATGGACGCGAATAGTACGCAGTTCGTTGCGATCAACGCGCAGACGACGGCCGCGCAGCAGCAGGCGAACGTGATTGCGGCCCTGGTCGCGCAGGGCTACACGGTGACGCGCGCCGCCAAATTGGATAATGCGGACGTCGCGACATCCACGCGTAACTCTGTAACGCCTCCGACTGTGACGCAAATCCGGCAGGAGATGGATACCAACAGCACCAAGCTTGGTAATCTCGATGCGACGATGAGCAGCCGGCTCGCGAGCAGCGCCTACACGGCGCCACCGACGACCTCCCAGATCGCCAGCACCATCCTGGTGACGCCTGCGCAGAAGATCGTTACGGACATCAACGGGTTCGTCACGACGTCCAATCCCGTCTCCGGCGGTTCTGCGGTGACCGAAGCGTCCATCTGGGCCTATGGAAGCCGCACGCTGACGGCGCAGTCAGACAGTTCGGGTATCTCGACGCTGCTCTCGCGTATCCCCGGAACGGTTCAGCCGCAGACCGGCGACGCCTACGCCCGGATCGGCGCTCCCGCAGGAGCATCCATCGCGGTGGATATTGCCGCTGGCACATCCGCGTCCACGAGTAACGGAACGCAGATCGCGCAGATCAAAGCGAAGACGGATCAGTTGACCTTCACGGGATCCAACGTCAACGCGGCCGCGCAGAACCTACCTTCCGACTACCAGCAGCGCGGCGTGGCGGTGACGCTTCCAATGACGGCGCCTTCGGGATATGGCGGCGGCTCCTCGCTTACGGTCGACCAGATCGCGGCCGCCGTCTGGGGCTACCAGCTGTCGGGCATGTACACCGGATCGATCCTGTTCGACACCTGGCTGACAGGATCTGGAAACAGCGCCGCGTCTTACTCCGGCTCGAACCAGACCACGACGTTCACATATGGCTCGGGTAACACTGTGGGACATACCTCCACGCTGACGACCAACTCATCGGGCAAGCCGACAGGGCGTTCGTACACTGCGGGCACGCTGCCGCACTAAGGGGGCACGCCATGGCGATCGATTCAGTCGAACCTCTGATGGACGCAATGGACCCTGCCGCTATTCTGCTAGGCGCCGTGTCACCTTCGGGTGGCGCGGCGGGCGGCTCCTTCTTCCAGGGAATGGATGGGATGGGCGATCAAATGGACGCAATGGAGCAGGGAGAAACACCAACTGCCTCCAGCGCGGTTCGCAGCCTCTCCTACCATAAATTCCTCGATCCCGACACGGATGCCGACAAGGTGCTGAACAGGGACAAGCGTGTCGTTCGGGAGATCCAGGAAACCGCCTATGGTATCGCCTGGACAGTGCCGAATGACTGGACGGGAGCCACCGTGCTCGTGTTTGCTGTCCGTGAGTACTCCGATCCGCCGGAACTCGCCGGCGTCACCGGAACCGGGTTCGTCGATCCGGACGACGGCAAGACGATCTGCTACGACTTCATCGGCGGTCCACAGTGGCCAGAGGGCGACTGGATCTTCCACGCGAAGTTGACGCTCGGAGAATACATCGACGTCACCAGCGGCATCGCCGTCACGGATCAGGCCGACCTCATCTAGCGGGCCAGGCGGACCTGATCAAGCGCCTAATCACTCCGCATTCCCCTCTGACCGGATCAATCAAATCGATCGCGGGGCATGGCCACGCCCCGCGATCCCTCCGTATCTCCCCAGCCACCACTTCGACCGCCGCCGGCGGAACTTTGAGGATCTCGCCATGAATTTGCACGAACTTATCGCCGCCGCCGTTTCCAAACTCCCGGGACTGGCCGCCAAACTCCCGGAATGGATCGGCGGCGGCCTCATCGGGTGGGGGACCGCCTATCACATGAAGCGGATGGAGGCGCGCGCGGAGGAGAGCAAGGCAAGCATCGCCGAGCAGGGGCTCGATCGCCGGCAGCTGCTGCAGGACGCGGCACTGATGATGAACGAGCAGCGCGAAATGATGGACGAGCAGCGCTCCACCATGGCGCGGCTGATCGCCCAGAACACCGAGCTGACCAACGACAATCGCCAGTTCACCGCCGCCGTCGATGAATATCGCCAGGAGCGCAAAGAGCAGATGGAGCGCATCCAGGAGAGCCAGGAGAAAATGCAGCAGCTCCAAACGAGGCTTCAGGGCGTTTACGAGCGCCTGTCCCTCGCCTCCGCGAGCAGCCAATGCGCCGATTGCCCGCTCCGCTCTGGCTCCCCCTCCCAGTAGAAAGGAGCGTCCCATGTGCCTGAAACCCACCGGCGCGCGCGCGGCCCTCCTTAGCCGGGCCCTGCGCTTTCTTCGCCCCATCCTTCATCCGCTGATTTGCCAGCAGGAGTTCGCCTTCTGCCGCGACGTGCTGAGCGGCGTCACCGACGGCAAGCTCTCGCTCCATCTCAATGAGGACACGCTTCCGCTGATGCTCGCGGACCGCAGCCCCGTCATTTATCTGCCGAGCGGTCCGGACGGCCTGAAACTCACCTCCAGCGCCAAGGATGAGTTGCGCGCCTTTGCGCGCGCCGAGGCGCTCCCCGACGAGCTGCGCGAGAAGCTGATCACCGCCTGCTGGGAAGGGGTCACCAACGCCGTCAAGTACGGCTTCGGCGGATCCCTGCGAATCTGCGCGAGCGCGACGCGCATCCAGGTCTGGATCACGGACCGAGGCCCCGGCATTTCCCTGTCCCAGATTCCAAGCGCCACGCTCCGAGACGGATACTCCACCGGCGGGACGGCGGGCCTGGGCTACACGCTCATGATCAATTCCGCGCACCATCTGGACCTGATGACCTCGCCGCGCGGCACCACGGTTGTGCTGACATGGCCGCGCGAGAGCGCCGAGGATCCGCGCATCACGCAGATGATGGAGCGCTACTCCTGAGGACGCTGCTGGGCGACTTTTAAGTCCCATGGAGCGCTATTCCTAAGCCTGTCTCCCTCTTCAATGAGAAAGCACAACAGTCATGAATACTTCGAAAGTCACGATTCCAGAGATTGAATTGACCAATTCGCAAAAAACGAACCTGGTGCTCGTCGGCGGCGCCATCTTGACGGCCGCTCTCTCCAGCTGGTCGGAGGGTCACATCGACGTCCAAAAATTCGTCTACGCGCTAATCGTCGCGGCGGCCGGCGCCTGCCACTCCTATGTTCCGAAAGCGCCGGGCAAGCAGGGACAGTCCGATGCGCCGGAGGCAGACGCGGGCGTAACGTCGCCAACTGCGGCATCCGGTGAGACATCGCAGGCAGCAAACTTGAGCGAGACATCGCCGGGAAACTGAACCTCCAGCTATGGCAGCTGGTTCTCATCATCGCGCTCGCGTGCATCGTCAGCATCGTGCTCTTGCCCGCCGTTGTCGGGGCTGAAATTTCAGCCCCGACTTTTTAACGACAAATTATTGATCAATGAATAAAGAACTGAGGCCCATTATGACAACGCAACTGTCGGCGGCGGACAAAGCGGCGAGGCAGAAAGCCGTCGTCGCCCGCGCCATCGAATTCCTCGGCACGGAGGAAACCCCGCGCGGTTCCAATCGTGGCCGCGAAGTGGACCGTTTCCTGCTCAGTGTCCACTGCCCGCCCGGCAATCCCTGGTGTATGGCCTTCGCCTACTCCATGTTCGACGGAGCGGCTTACACCACTGCCAACGGCGTGACATTTCTGATTCCGACAGCCTCGTGTCAGCTTCAGGCCAATCACGCGAAGTCCGTAGGCATTCTCGTCTCCGCCATTGACGCACGCCGAAAGCTCGACGCCGGCTGGGTGATGCTGAAGTGGGACGCAGAGCTTGGGCGTTATGCACACACGGGGATCGTCGAGAGCTACAACTCGGTCACCGGCGCCTTCCTCTGCATCGAAGGCAATACCAATAAGGACGGCAGCCGCGAGGGTTACCTGGTGGCGCGTCAGACGCGTCGTATCGACGCCATCGGCTCCGACGGTCATCCGATGTACGCCTTCATCCAGACAGCCTGAAAGTCGAAGAGTCTGAGGAAAGAAAAGAATATGACCACTAAGCTCGCCGCCCCAACCGGGGCGGCTTTTTTCACGACACAAATCGGGCTCTGGCTGCATCTGACCTCGCGAGCGATCGACCACCTTCACGCCATCCAGGACGATGGTTTTGATTACGTGCTCGTCAAGATCGCCGACGGCGCGTCCGCCTACCATCCAGACGATGCCAGGCGACTGGTCAAAGACGCAGGCGCCATCAAGCTGGGCGTTGCTGCTTGGTGCTACGTCTATCCGCGAAATATCGTGGCGACGATCCAGGCGATTGTCGCCAGCATCCCGCCCGGCGTCACCGAATTGGTGGTTGACGCCGAGAAGGAGTGGGAGGAGTACTGCGCCGCGAACGGAGCCGAAGCCGCCAAAAAGCTGGCGGACCAGCTGATGAGCGGAATCGCCGCCGCGACGGGTCACCGGGTCAATCTTCACCTGTCGTCGTTCTGGTCGCCGTCCATCCATTCCCAGATACCGTATAAGGCGTTCGCCTCCCACTGCGCCACCTGGCAGCCCCAGGCGTATTACGCGCCCGGGTCAAAGCGTACGCCCGCGTCCATCCTCGCCGGATCGCTCTCCGAAGGCGCTGTCCTTTCGGTGTCCTGCATGGGGCGCGCCTGCGTGGCCACCATCAACGACACGGCGTTCCTGCCGACCCTCAAGGCGCGCGGGATCAAGGGATTCTCGGTTTATGTCTGGGATCCGGAAGGCGACGCGGCGGTCAGCATCAATCCGCAAAAATGGAAAGCCGCGATCGCGGCTTTCCGTGCGTCGTAAAAACCATTCAATAACTTCGCCCGTTCAAAATCCGCCTACTCATTCGGTTTCGGTTCTGAAGGACCGAAGCCCATTCCCACAGAAAGCACTTCCGCAAATGCAACGAGTATCTCAAACCGTCCGCCGGACCAGCGGCCGTTTCCTGGCGTCAGCCGCCGCGCTGATCGCCGGCGCATGCGTGTTGCTTGCCCCGGCGGGCGTGAACGCACAAACCTTCAGCAAAACCAGTGTGAGCGCGGCCGCCGACTTCGCCACAGCCTCCATTTCGGTGGAGCTCGACACGGCGCCCGGCAGCGCCGGCGGCAACTACAACCTCCAGCTGTTTCTGCTCAATTTAGACAGCGGGAAATACGTCACCGTCAATCCTGGGCCCAGCTTCATCGCGGCGATCTATCCCGACGGATCCGTCAACAAGTTTACCGTTTCCGCCGTTTTGCCGGTGGGCCACTACGCCGGCGGCAAGGGAACGCTTTTTCCAGCAGGGACGAACTACAGCGGGAAAGGCGCGATCGACTTCCATATCGACGATCTCGCGCTGATGATCGCCACGGATCACGTGCGCGTCACCGCGCCGTACATGACGCTGGGCGCTCCCGTCGTTGGCTCCGACAAGATGCTTCACGTCCCGTTCACCGTGCGCGAGCCGGTGGCGGGCGCGCAGGATGTCTGGGCCATGGCGAAGGGGACGGGCGGCTTCCAGCAGCTCTACGTCAATAAGCCTATCACGACAACGCCGGTCGCGGGAAAGCTCTATCTCACGCCGGTTAGCGAAGCGGGAGACAATATCCTTCAGTGCAAAGGCGAGTTCAAATTCTCGCCGCCGGCGGCTGGGGGAATCTACAACTTGCAAGGCGGCGTCTTCAATACGGGCTGGACGCAGCTCGGCGCCTGGCTCTATCCAGGAGCCGACTTCGAGATCGGCGGCGGCTCCTGGGTTGTCAAGGCCAATCCGGCCACGTATCCCTCACGGGCGGCGGCGCTGACTCCGCTCCCGTCGCGCAGCTTCTGGCTGGGCGGAAACTTCGGCAACGCGATCGCTTCCAAGGGCGTCGCGGCCAATGACACCGTGGGGTACTTCAAACTGCTGAAGGCCTCGGGAATGACGGTCCAGCGCTTCAGCTTCGACGCCGACAAATACCTGTCCCTGCCGCTCTACCAGCACCGCGTGGACCAGGACGTCCAGAACATGCTCGCCGCCGGCGTCGTACCGGTGATCGGCGCGCAGGATATGCCGGCGGGCGGCGTCAGCGCCTTGAAAACGCTCGACACGATGCTGGCTGCGACCTACAAGGGCGCGCCGGTCATCCTGAACGTGCTCAATGAGCCGCATATGTACGCGAGCTGGGCCGCGTGGAAGGCGGACGCTGCGCCGATCGTTGACGCCGTCAAGGCGATCGATCCGGATATGCTCGTGGTCGTGGACGGCGAAGGCTATTCCAAAGACATGACCGGCGCCAGCGCGGATCCGATCGCAGGCGTCGATTTCTACGGGTGGCATGCATATCTGCCGGCCTCGGAGCTTGCGGCGAAGGCGGGGCGGGGGATTCCTGTCCTGCTGGAGGAGTACAACAGTGCGGATCCCGCCTTCCACCAAGCGCTTCAGACGATCCCGAATCTGAGGGGCGTAATGGCGTGGGCGTGGACGATCCAGGGCGTTGAGGACAGCATCGGCCTGGTGAAATCGGTCGATGGCGCGAGCTTCACGCCGACCGATACCGGCGCGAAGATCCTGGGCTATTACAGTACATGGATTGCTGGCAAGGATGTGAGCGCTCCAGCAGCGGCGACAGGCTCGACGCAGACGGGAACGAACACATCAACAGGCTCAGCCAGCGCGGCCGCGTTCACCGAGGACCAGAAAGCACAGATCAAGGCTATCGCGGACGCCGAGTTCAAATCGATGCTGAAGGCGGCCTTCGGATTCTAATCCCGCTCTAAGACAGCAGCGCCCCTTCTCCCAAAACTGGGAGAAGGGGCGTTTTCTGATTCGGGAGGGGGTTAGCTCAGGAAATCGGGAGGAGGATCGCCGTATTCCGATTGCCTGGGCGCCTTCTTCACCTTTTCCCCGACCGCAAGCTTACGGTAGTCGTAGGCGGGGCACCAGCTGTAGAGCTGTTTCTCCATTCGCTGCCCGGGCAAGGGCCTGATCGCCAAGAATTGCCCTTTCTCCGTGTAGTCGTGTATCTCTACGACCTCCAGTTGCAAGCCCGAGGGCGTCACCGCCACCTCACCGACTGCAAATTCCACTGCTTGCTGCGACATCTCGCCTCCTACTTATCAACTGGGAATCATTTTACCTTGCGTCAACTCACAAGGGTTTCCTCTCTAAATCCAGGAGCATGTCTGCGGATGCAGGCTGCTTGGCGCTGCTGTCAAAATCCACCTGTGCTTCGATTGCCTCGATTGGTAAAAATACGCAGGGGCCATCATGCTCAGACGGAAGACAGCATGATCGATCACCCTTCCAATATGAGTAAGCATTCGAACACCGCTTATTTTCGCTCTTCACTTCACTCCGCTCCCCTCTGCTCAATCCCTGGTTCAGCTCTTTTCCTAATTGTGACATAATGCCCTCCTGATTTTCTAACGGTGATTGTCCTTTGTCTCTTGTAATTCCTCGTACCGCCCGATCAGTCCCGCTGGCTCGGTATACAGGACCTCGATTCCCAGCGTGGCCGCCACGGTCTGGCGCACCGTGCAGAGCAGCTCGGCTTCCGCCTGTGTGGGGATGCACGTTGGCCAGCCCTTGGTATAGAGCAGATGGGCAGGAATGATCGACTCCGCCTTCTCCCGAAGTTTCGCCGCCGACTTCGCGCGCGGCAGGCGCCGCAGCTGGTCCCGCGTCAGCAGGTGGGGCGCCACGTCCGAGAGCCAGCCGCCTTCCTGGAAGGAGAATGTGGAGGAGATCTCCAGTTCGCACATACGGCCATAGATCTCGGCGTTGTCGGCGCATGTGGCGGCGGCGCGCAGATCGGCGGCCGCCGCCATGATGCAGAACGTACAGCTGACCCGAGAGCAGCCGTAAGCCGTATACGCCTCGTGGAGAGGAAAGCCTTTGGCGCGCAGGTAGGCGAAGACGTCGGCTTTGCTCCAGGTGAGGATCGAGTGCCAGTCCAGGCCGCGCGTGCCGTGCGTCTTATTCTCCAGCTTCTTCTGCGGCTTGCTGATCGGCGCCAGCGCCCGGCGCGCGCTCTCCTCGGCGCGAATACCAGAGACGGACAGGATCGCCCGTCCCGGGAATCGGCGCACGAGCTCGCGGCAGATGACATCGGTTTTCAGTTCCGATGTGCAGAACCTCATCGACGGCGTGCTCCAGGGCAGGATCATCTTCACGCATTTGAGATTGACGTACCGGTCGACATTGGCTTTCCAGCGGCTTTCCCAGCGCTCCATCATGCCGCCGGCGGGGCGGCGCACGACAGCAAGCTCCACGCCCAGGTGGTCCGCCAGGCGCTCACAGGCGGGTAGGGAGTCGCGCCACTCCACCGCGCCAAGGTCGGAATGAATGAGCAGCCGTGGCCCGGTGTGCCCGATGTTGTCCAGGTAGTCGCAGGTGGCGAAGGCAACGGCTGCACTGTCCTTCCCTCCCGAAATTCCCATTGCCACCGGGGCATTAAGCCCAAGCAGCTCGCGGACTTCCGGATCCACGGAAATGGGCGGCGCGGTGGCCGCCCTAAGGGGTGCGATTTGCATCACTGTGCGCTCCCTTCCTTAGCCGCAGGCGCCGCTGTTTGCAGCTCCGCCTGCTTGTGATCCTGGATCTCGGCATAGAAGTACTTCATCGTCCAGCTGTAGCCCGTCTCGACGCTGACGGTTTTCGCGTTGGCGCGCACGATCTTCTCCCAGGAGCCGCGAATCTTCACGCTGTCGCCGGGTTTCACGTTCTCCCGGCTGTACTGATCACCGCCGACGGCCGCCAACTGCTTTTGCCAGTACTCCAGCTTCCCACGCTGCTCGGCCAGGAGCGCGCTGTAGTGCTGACACGCCTTGTCGCTGATTTGCCTGGGCTCGCTGTGGACGTAACTTTTGCCCTGCAGGGCGCGCTCCAGTTTCCCGATTTCGGTTCGCGCTTCCTCAATTCGATTGTTGATGTAGGTCGGCGATTTGGGCGCATCCTCGGCCAGGCGGCGAAGGTTCGCGGCTTTCTCCGAATGGTCGGCGGCCATGTTGGAACTCTCGACGGACCGGCGCATATTGCTGTCCATCCGGGCGGCGTCGCGGCGCGCGCGTTCCTCGGAATGGTGGCCGACCAGGATCGGCTGACCGAAGGGGATCATATCGCCGATTCGTCGAACTGTGCGGTAATGGGCGTCGGACTGGCGCGTTCGGCTCTCGGCCCAGCCCTCCAGGCGCTCGGCGCGGTTCAAGCGCCGCTGCCGAAGCTCTTCCTGCTGCTGCTCGTAAACGTCGCCGTAGCCAACCTCTGCGGCGTCCTCGCGCCCATCTTCGATCTCCAAAGCCTCGGCGATGGCGTCGGTCGGATCTTCCCAGAAGCTCCAGGCGCCGTTGTATTTTCGCCCGCCTAGCCCCTTCAGCATCAGCTCCCGCGCGGCCATGGCGCCGCGCACGACCCAGACGGCGCGCGGCTTTTTGCCTGGCCGCGACGGCGTCGTCTGCTCCTCGGTGACCGTCATCCCTGTTAGATTCATAGCTTCCTCATTACACATCGTCAAATCTCCTGGTTATTTCAATAAATTCAATTGGTATAGTTGCTATCTATCGCACACAACGAAAAGACGATTATTGATCGTACTTGTCCAGGTCCCGCAGATCATACGGATCGTGCCCGGCCGCCAGCTGCTTGGACCGGGCCGCCTGTTTACGCGCCCCAGTCGCCGCGATCGGCCGAGGGAATAGGATTTGCTCGATCAGGATCTCCTTGAGGATCGCAACCACAAAGCACACGGCGAACGCGATAATGACCGCGCAGACGCTATAGACGAAGACATTCCAAATGAGTGACATCTTGATCTCCTTAGTTCGCCATCTCTTTGGACCGGATCACGGCATCAATGATGACCACGCCATGATGGCTGCGCTTGCTCGGACACTGCACCGTCCACTCGCCGGAGAGCAGATCGTGCATCACCACGAAGCGGCTAGTCGGATCGGCCGGGTGCGTCACCACGATCGACTCGGCGAGAGGAGCGTAGCCGCCGCTCTGGAACGTCCGCCACTCGTAGGGCTCCATCGTGTAAGTGCGAACCACCTCGGTCACGGTCGGCATCGGGTACTGCTCCATCGGAACCGCCATCGAGGAGAGCACGGCGGCGCGGTCGGCGGCGAGAACATCGTAAGCGTCTGGAATTGTGGTAAAATTTTTCATGCGGGTCAGGGTCCTTCTGATCGGCGCCGCCCCCGAGGATGTTAGAGCATCCGGAGGGGCAATTCGTTTGTCTGATGTATTAAGTATACTACATTCTACTTTAGTAGTCAATGGTAAAGTAGAAATTAATTGACTTTATTTTATAAGCGTGCTACAATTCGGCATGGATGAGAAGGATTTAGAGCAGCTGATCACGCCAGCGCGGGCGGCTGAGATCAAACAGGTGTCCAAGGCGACGATCTATAAGGCGGTGAAGGAGAACCGGCTGAGGGCTGTCTATGCGGCCGGGGCTATGGCGTTCCTCCAGGCGGACCTGGACGCCTGGCAGCCGGCGAGCTATGGAGGAGTGAAGCGGGCGGTTGTGACGCGTGGGACACCGAAGAAGGAGATAAAGAATGAGACGAGCTCGTAAGACAGTCGCGGAGAAAAACGCCGAACAAGAGGCTGCAACACAGAGGGCATGGAGCAATTTTCAGAAAAAACTGTCGAGCGTCGAGACGGTTCTCCAAGTGCTAGAGCTTTACGGACAGGCTCCGCCTGTAGACTCCTCAGGCAGAAAATTTTACTCGAACCTTGGGAATTTCCTGCTGACTTTTTCAGCACCAGCTGGCGCCAGTGCAACAGAACTCAGAGAATATCTTCGCGTTATCAAAATATACGATGAAGAAGGAATGCTCAAACCAGGAGTAAGAGAAGCGACTGAGGCGAGGCTCAGTCACGCATTAAAAGCTGACAGATTCTAACCTCTAGCCAGTGTTCACGCTGAAACCTGATATCCAAAAGCTGGAGTTTTAATCCAGCGGGCCGAAATAGACCGTCTCATATTCCTCGCTGGCATTGCGCCCGATCTCAGGCTCCGACGCCTTCTGAGGGCCGATCGTCCAGCACCAGAGGATGCGTCCGCGTCCGCAGTGCTGGCAGATCACCGCCATCTCGGGATGAGGCGCTGCGCACTCGATTTCGTTCCGGCCGTCACACACATTGCAATAGCGCGTCAGCTGCGCCATAGAAAACCTCTCAGTTCATGGACTGCGCACAACGGTTGCAGATACCGTTCTTGCGACTCCGATGTCGCTTTCTGATTCCGCACACTGGGCAAAGAGCCACCGTCCCCTCAGGCTCGGGCAAGCTCTCGGAGGGCGGGGGGAATGCTGCGACGCCTTCCTCATAGTTCTCCAGCACCCGCTCAAACCACGCCGTCTTTTCCATCCCGGCCACCGCCGCCGCCTTCTCCCAAATCTCATTATGCCGGCCGTAGAGGCGCAGACCGCGCGCAATCTTCGTGTGCTCTGGGTCTTTCACCTTCGCCCCTCGCGTTTCCTCAGGATGCTTCTTTGTTGATTTCTTCACACTTTTATTATTGCATATACATAAATTAAATACAAGGGCGCTTCAGGCGTATTATTAATCGATCAATAAATTGTTGGTAAAGCGGGGAGGGTTATGGGAGACGCATGCAGGCGCAACTTTTTCCAGAGCAGGCGCCTACATGCTGGGTCGAAAGGACCGTACCGCCATTGTACCCGCGCCTCCGATAAATCATATTGGTCGAGGGAAAATATTCTTGTATATACACAATAAGTATTGACTTTTATTTTTGTATATGCAATAATAAAAGTGTGAGAGGGAACTTTCCAGAGCAGCCCTACACAATCGAAAGGAGACCGAAAGTAATGCCCTATGAAGAAGCACTGCGGTGGGTGAATGAGAACATGGAGGGTGAGGACATCATCAACCAGACGCTCGTTCTGAAAATGCTCATCACCGGCGAATTTGTGATCTGCTCCTTCTGTAGCAGCGCCATCGACGCCGACGAGCATTGCACGGTTTGCGGCGAAGAGGCGGATCGCAAGGCGAAAGTCGCCGCCGAGCAGGAGTGGGACGCTCACGATCTACGAGATACTCGCTACTAGGTGAGAAAGGGGAGGGGGGAGAAACCCTCCTCCCCGAAAGGACTTCATCATGGCGTACAAGCTCGGCGAAACCACCTTTAGCGACGAACGGGAAGCAAATACCGTGCTCGCCGCTCTGCGCTTCTATCAAACCCATATGCGAGGGGTTGTCCATCCTGATGAAATGGAATGGGCGGAAGACCTTGCGACAGACGGAGGGAAGCATGAGCCTCCCACAGTCGAGAACCTCGACGAAATCATTGAACGCATTTACTGGTGATGGGAATTGGTATGAATAACTTCGCCGGTTGAGGGGAGCGAGAAGCTATGATCCAGCACTTCGAAATCTCCAGTGACGAGTACGGGAACGAGTACATATATTGGTTCGAGGATCTTTTTCACGAGATCCTGCTCCACAAAGATGGCGAGCCCGATGTCACGATCTCCGGAGTGTCCGTCCGCGAGTTCCGCTCCGCCCTCCAGGTGATCCAGAACGACATCGCCGACGGCGGGGAGAAACAGGAAGCCGCCGACGATCTGGAGCGGCTTTTGGAAATCTGGTACAACACGGCCGACGCCGCGTAGCAGAGTTACTGCCCCTCAGAAAGCTGAGGGGCAAGGAGACAGTATGGACGAAACACCGAATAATTTGGACCGAGCGTCTAAAAACATGCGCAAGGCGCGCGGCAAGCACGCCAGCGCCTTGGCCCAGAAGAAACTGCATCCCACTGACCCGGCGGCCGCCCAGCGCCTCCAGGACGCCACGGGGGCGTCGCGGGAGGCTTGGAGCGATTACCAGGAAGCGGCGGACGCAGCGCTCGCGCCAATCAAGGCCGATATTGACGAGCTTGGCGCGGGGCGGCTGGATGCTAAAGGCGAGGATTGAGGAACACATGGCGATCATTCGCGGAAAATTCAAACGGACGCTGGCACCTTGGGAGCAGCAACGTCAGGAGTGGGGGATTGATCGCGATTTCTACAGTCTTGTACATAAGGCAATTTGGGACATTGCCAGAGGTGGAGCTGAATTCAAATCCGATATCTACGCTCCATCGTACGATTTCCTTGTCAACAAAGGACTGCTGGAGCACTTCGAGCGTGATATTTCGGAGGACATCACTTGGCAGTTTGTGCATCTCTCTGACACAGGAATACAGATCGCAAACAGGATATTCCCGAGCAAAAACTTTCACAAGTTCATTCCCCAATAATCGGCTATGCGAAAGGCTCTTTATGAATTTAAGATTAATTCACGGATGGACGCTGCTCACCTCGGAGTCGGATTATGAGATTTTCCACGAGCAGAACGAAGCGGAGGCAGGCTCCCCGCCGCTTGCGTATCCTGTGCTGGCCACGCCCGTCTTCGGATTTGGCGGAAGCGACCGGGAGTACCTGTACCTTGATGCGCCGCAGCTCGATGATATGCAGGAGGCGCTGACGCGCTCGGGCGCGGCGGTGGTCTAATGGAAACAACGCAAGATTGCTCCGTGGTCACATCCTGGCGTTTTGCGTCGGTTTTGGCGACGAACCGGGAAGGCAAGCGGAGCATCTGGCGCTCAACGCGCCGCGATCCCACCGAGCCGAGCGTTAACGTGTGGTTCGCGGTGACGGAGGCGGGAGTCCGACCTTCGGAGGACGTTCCGCCTGGCGGCTGGCGGCGCGTGAGGATTAAAGGGTGAAACTTATCTTCCTCGACTTTGACGGCGTTCTGAACTCTCACGCCTGGATGGCCGGCGAAGTCTACAAGAACAAACCCAGCCTCTACGCGGACCGCCTGGCGTGGCACCTGGGGAAGATCGACCCCGCCGCCGTCCTGCGGGTGAGCCGCATCGTCCAGGAGACAGATGCGCGGATCGTGATTTCGTCCGCATGGCGTTCGTCCAGCCACCACTGCGGGAGCACAGCGTATCTGGGCGCGCTCCTTGCCCGGCACGGCTTGCAGGAGCATCGAAAACGCGTCATCGGCATTACGCCGGACGTGACGGACCGGCGCCCAGGCAAGCCGCCAATACAGATCGTTGGCAGCGATCGCTGGTCGGAGATCCGGATGTACCTGGACGGCGCTCCGGAGTGCGATCGCTTCGTAGTAATCGACGATGACCCCGTCATAGGGACGCCTGCGGAGAATTTCGTGCGGACGGATTATACGGTTGGACTGACGGACGTGGACGCCGAGAAGGCGATCGCGATTTTGCATGGTGAGGCCATTTGAATGGTGGATCTGAACGAAGCCGCGATAGAAGATGTGAGGATCAGATCATGCGACCGAAACGAGCGATTCGCCAAGGTGAAAAGAGACTTCGATCAAGGCCTGATACGCCTATTACCTTTGTACGATCGAGTAATGGAAGATTTCGGGGCCGCCATGTCTTCTATGCCTGGGCAACCCGTGCATACCGCATCAACACAGCGCTCGTGATGCATGCTCAGCTGCTTTATGCAGGCATCTCCGTCGAAATGGCGGACCAGACTTACGAATACTGGCATGAGATCGCCGTTAGAGGGTTCTGAGGCTGATATGGAGATGGGGCGGAATATTGACAGATTATGGCGGGTGCTCGTATGAAAAACCTTGCGCCTACAATTTCGGGGCGAGATATCAGCCCCGACTTTCGCCCAAGCGCGATCGACGCTCGGATTGCCAGCGAGGTGCTGCGGCATGAAGGGACGCCGGAGGCGATCCGCTGCTTCGCCAGGCTCTCCATGCCGCTTACGAGCTATGGATACTGGCATATGCTCTCCGTGCTGTGGGTGTCGTACACGGGGTACAGCGATCTGGGTTTGTGGAAGACGCTCTTCTCATCCAGTCGCAAGAACCGCGAGACGAGCATTATGAAGCCATCGGAGATCGCCGCGCTGCGCCGTCTGCCGGAGCAGATCACGGTATATCGCGCACATCGGCCGGGAGAGACTGACTGGATCGCCTACACGCTGAATCCGCAAACCGCAGCCCGCTTCGCCCACGAGCGCGGCGTGAGCCACATCCGCGCATATGTGGTCGATAGGCCCGACGTCCTGGCGCTGTTCTTGCGGCGCAGCGAACATGAGATTTTGGCTCTCGACAAGACACGTCCGCGTTTTGTACGCGAAATTGAGGTAATCGTAGGCGAGATAGGAAAGTCGAAGGTCAGAGCAGGAGAATAAGAAGGGGTCCCCGCGCAGGATATCGCCTCGCGGGGATGCTGGTTTCGGCTTTTGGCATTGTCGATATCTGCACTCAGCCTACACTGTGTTTCGGGGCGCAGCGCCCTGTCATTTTATGTCGACCTAGACGCGGCCGGCGCACAAGGAGCACGGAAATAATACCACCGGGCAAAGCCGATGTCAATGAGTATTTTGTAAAGAAATGACGATGAATCCTATGATCCCACTCCTGCCCATTGAAGAAGGCGCGCCCGGCGCCGCGCTGGACCTGGGGCGCCTGCTCTCATCACGCCTGCTGATCCAGGCGGCGAGCGGCGGCGGCAAGAGCCGTGCGCTCCGATATATCCTGGAGCAGACCCATGGCCACGTGCAGCAGATCGTGCTCGATCCGGAGGGCGAGTTCGCGAGCTTGCGCGAAAAATTCGATTTCATCCTGGCTGGTAAAGAAGGCGATGTGCCTGCGGAACCGGCTTCGGCCGCCCTGCTCTGCCGGCGCCTGGTGGAGCTGCGCGCATCGGCCGTGATCGATCTCTACGATTTATCTCCCAGCGACAAGAGAAAGTTCGTGCGCATCTTCCTCCAGGAGCTGATGGGGCTGCCGCGTGAGATGTGGCGGCCGCTGCTCGTTGTGATCGACGAAGCACACGTTTTCGCGCCAGAGCGAGGATCCGGAGACGCGGAATCGACGGACGCCGTGATACAACTATGTAGCCAAGGTCGCAAGCGCGGATTTGCACCGATCTTAGCCACCCAGCGCCTCGCTAAGGTTCATAAGGACGCCGCCGGCGATTTGCTCAACAAAATGATAGGGCTCACGGATCAAGACGTGGACGTGAAGCGCGCCGGGGAAGGTCTGGGGATGGATGCGCGATCACGCGTTGCTTTGAAGCGCCTCCGACCCGGACAGTTCTATATTTCTGGGCCGGCCTTTGTCGGCGCCGACGGGGAACGCATCACGGACCTACAAGTGGTGCTGACCGGCGCGGTTACGACGTCGCATCCAGACGCAAGCGCGGTGGGGGCCGGGGCCTATGCGCCGCCGCCCGCGCCGGCGGCGATCGCCGCCTTGCTCGCCCAGCTCACGGACCTCCCGGCCCAAGCCGAGGCGGAGGCGTCGACGGTGGAGCAGCTTCGCCGGCAGATCGCGGAGCTGAAGGCGCGGCCGGGAGGTGAGATTCAGACTGTGGAGAAGCTGGTGGAAGTGCGCATCGAAGTTCCGGTGGTTTCCGAGGAGCAAGTCAGCCAGCTTCAGGAGACGGCAGCGGCGCTCGCGGACCATGCGCGGGAGATTACAGACCAGGTAGTACGCCTCCATGAAGCGATCGCGCGCGTGCGGCCGCCAGCGCCGGCCGCGCTTGTCTACGCGGAACCTGAGCCGAAGTCTGAAATCATCCGAGAAAGGGCGGAGAAGCCTCCCACGCCAAAGACTGCTCCCCCAGGATACATGATCCCTGCCAAGAGCTCCATTCCGGCGCCGCAGCAACGGATCCTGGACACGCTGGCCAGCTTTGAGCGGCTTGGGGTCAAAGGCGTCGACCGCTCCAATGTGGCGGTCTATTCCGATATCTCCAGCAAGAGCAGCGCGTTCAGTGCGCATATTACGCGGATGAAGGACGCAGGGCTGATCTGCTATCCGTCCGGAGGAATGGTGGCGCTGACGGCATCCGGACGGACGAAGGCGAAATCGTCAACGCCACCGGCCACGCGCGCTCAGCTCCACCAGGCGTGGATCCAGCGGCTACCGGCGGCGCAGGGGCGCATCGTCGAGCAGCTCCTGACGACGCATCCGAAGGCCCTTACGCGCGACGAGCTGGCAAAGCGGAGCCGGCAGTCGATCACCAGCTCCGCCTTCAGCGCGAATATCAGCGAACTGAAGAGTCTGGGCCTGGTCGATTATCCGCGCCCTGGCAGCGTTTGCGCCACCACTTTACTATTTCCTTCTGGGCTTTCTTAAAGAGTGGCTCCAACAGACAATGAAGCAATGCATGATCCAATTCGTCGGCCAGGATTGGCGGTATCTGAATATTCTGATGATGGGCGATAAACAGCGCCCAGGGTCCCCAGTGCATAGACAATCTCCTTTAAGCGGTGAGTTCAGACCTGTGATGGTCTATGCCTAGGGGTCACAGCGGTCCGGTTTGTACTGGACGGACGCAGGAAATCTCTAAGAATTTTTGGACGGTCGAGAATCCGCAGCGAATTGGAGACTTGCTGCGGCGAGTCTTCCGCCAAAAAGTCCTCCAGATCCAGCCATCCCTCGCCAATACTTATAATAACGGCGCCAAAGTTATTCAGGAGAGGTGCAAAACCTCGCAAAATGTGGGAAAATAGGGGTAGTTGTCGCTGGAGCCCATGTCACGATGGACGCCAGCGACTGCAAGACCAGGAAATGTCATCGGCTACTTGCATCAGCCGGAAGACATGCATCATCTATCATTAGGCAATGCTGATGATGTGAAGGACCAGGGCCGCGATCGCGAATGCGATACTGATTACGGTAAACCAAGCTTCGATGTCCATAGTAGTGGATATCCCTTTCTCGTTCATGGATCTGCGACAGCGACGCCCCGGGATTAGGCCCCCGGATGTAGCTTTTGCAGATCCTTTTGCCTGGCGAATTTGGGTTGCCAGACCTCACCACTCGGTTTCGCTCTTCCTTTCTCCCGCTTATAGAATAGTCATTGTTGATTTCGAGCGGAAGCGCACAGGTTTGCCAGGATCAATCATCCTAGATCTCCCGATACTTTATGTTAAGAAGATTCAGCTAAGGCGCACTAAAGCGGAGGAGCATCCATGCGGGATAATTCTTTTGTTTGTGCAATATACATGATCGTGTCAGGCGGATGAACAACTATGCAAACAAGCCTTGCCGGCGATCGCCGGCAAGGCTTGTTTGTTTGGGCGCAACTTAAAACTCAATCGTCACCAGCACGCGCCACGGCCCGCAGCGCCGCCTCCGCAAAGGCGTCCTCGTGCTCCGACATTTCCAAGGTCGGCTTGTTCCAGGAAAGGATCTTCGCTTCGCCAAATTCCACGACCACCAGCGCTGTCGCAGTCATATCCGTGGCGCGGCGACGCGGGGCGTTTTCGTCCTCCACTGCCGGCTTGAAGCCCACGGTGAAGACCCGCATCTCGTCATCCGCCTTCGCTTTCTTCAATAGATCGATGAACTTCTGCGGAATCTGACCATTCACCGCGTCCACTGGAGCCGCCGTGATGGTGTACTTTTCCGCGATCTCGTTTGCGTCCATAACTCCTCCCGCCGTGTCCGTAACTCCTGCCTTCTCCGTAGCCTCTAAGGTTGCACTGCTCATTTGATGTTCCTTTCTATTAATCGATCAATATATTCTCATCGGTGGAGACGCGCCCCATATTTTCATACAATCAAGCTGGCCCAGCTGAGCCCAGGGGGAGAACGGTCCCAAAAATTCCATACAAGCACATAGTCTTCCGTTCGCTTCTGCCATACAAGCACTCAGTTTTCATTTGCTCCAGCCATACAAGCATTAACTAAGCACGGGCGCCGTCGGCCGCGCGGGATATCCCTGCGCGACGTTTTGCGCCAACCTCGGAACACGGAAGGGCGCGGCGCGCTGCACGATCAGCGTGACGCCTTTCCCGTTGCGCTGCACCTTTGCCTCCACCATGACGGACTGCGACAATAAGAACACGCTCGTGTATTTGTCGATCGCCTGCCCAAACGTGATCAATTGCAGGATCTCTGTCTCGTCCTCCAGGGAAGAGAACAGGACCGGCTTGCCCGAGCGCGTCGGCGGCCGGTGGGGACGGATGTTGATCCCAGCGACGCGCACGATCGATCCGTCCAGCGCCTGCTGCGCCTCCATCGCCGTGATGAAGCCGCGTGCGCGAAGCTGATCCCGGAAATGGCTCATCACATGGCACTCCGCCGTCACGCCCGTCAGTCGCCATGTCCACAGAAATCGCTCCCAGGCGCTGAAGTCATCAATGTTGCTGCACGGGGTGGAGAGAGCCGCCGCCTCGCCGAGCGCCAGCTCCCGCTGAACGCCGCCGGTCGACCGGTAGGACATCGCCGTACAGATTGTCTGATCGAGCGCCCAGAGCAGTCCGCGCCGCTCTGGGTGGAGCGAATCGAATGCGCCGGCAAGAATGAGGTTTTCCAGCGCGTCGCGGCGCAGCGGCAGGCGCGCGCAGAAATCGAGAAGGGACGCGAACGGCCTGGAGGCGCGCACCTCGAGTACGGCGGCGATATCCTCGGCGCGAAGATCCGCGAGGAGGCGAAATCCCAGGCGAAGGGCATCGTCCGTCTGTGCATGGCATTTGTCGCCGCTCTCGTTGATATCCAGCGGCAGGATCTGGACACCGCGACGCCGCGCCTCCGCCGCCAGGCTGTTGGCGCTGTAGAAGCCCATCGGCTGCTCGGACATCAGGCCGGCGTAGAACGGGGCAGGATGGTGGACCGAGAGATAGGCGGTCCGGTATCCCGTCAAGGCGAAGCTGGCGGCGTGTCCCTCGATAAACCCATATCCGGCCCAGCCGGCGATTTGCTGCCAGATCATAAAGGCCGTCTTAGGGCGAAGATCCGGCCAGCGGCGCCGTGCGCGCTCAATGAACTCCATTCCCGCCTGGTCCAGCGTGCCTTCTTTGGTGTGCCTCGTAAGCGCCTTGCGCATGGCGTCCGCTTCGCCTTCGCTGCACCCGGTCATGGCTTGGAACACGTCGTTGACTTGCTCCTGAAAAACAACGCACCCGTAGGTTTTGGCGAGGGAGATCTCCAGCGCCGGGTGGAGGACGTCGACACGCGCGTAGCCGTTTCTTGCCGCCACGAATCGATTGACCACGTTGCCGCGCACCGGCCCCGGTCGGATCAGCGCCACCGACGCCACCAGGTCCTCAAAATGCGTCGGCTGAAGCGTTACCGCCAGGCTCATCTGCGCCGCCGATTCAAACTGGAATGCGCCGATCGCCTTGCCCGACTGGATCATATTGTAGGTCGCGTCATCGTCCATTGGGATCCGGTCGTAGGCAAAGTCTGGATGCGACCTGGCGAGTTCGTCTTCGGCGTCCGCGACGGCGGAGAGCATGCGCAGGGCGAGGATGTCGAACTTGATCGCGCCGACGGTCTCCGCGTCGTCTTTATCCAGCGTCCAGATCTGCGTGATCCCGCGCGCCGACGGCGAGAGCGGCGCGATGGTGGCCAGCGGCACGCGGCTGATGACGACGCCTGAAGAATGGCTGCCCATGTGCCTGGGAAAGCCGGCGATCTGCGCGCACAAGTAGAACAGCGCCTGGAACTGATCACGCAGCGCCTTGTGCGGCCGCAGCTCCGCATAACCGTCGAATGCGGCGCCGATTTCGCCGGCGTGGACGAAGTGGCTGATATGCCTAGCCAGGAACGTCAGGGCGTCCGCCGGCAGCGCCAGGGCCTTGCCGATATCCCGGATGGCCGACCTTGCCCAGTAGGTGTGGAATGTGCAGACGACGGCGACATTCGGCTCGCCGTACGTGCGCACCACATGCTCGAAGACTTCGTCGCGGCGTGAGCTGGGAAAATCCATATCGATATCTGGTGTCTTCCCAGGCACGAGGAAACGGGCAAATGGGAGATTGCGCGCGATCACATCGACGTCGGTCAGATCCAGGCAATAAGCGACGCAGCAGTCCGCGGCGGATCCGCGCCCCGTCGCCCGGATTCCCTGCGCCCGGGCCCAGCGCACGACGTCGCGCACCATCAGGAAATAGTCGGCGTATCCCAGCGTCGTGATGACCGAAAGCTCATGCTCCAGCCGTCCGCGAAGCCCCGCCGGCGCGCTCCGGTACCGACGCCGCGCGCCGTCGTACGCCAGGCGCCGAAGCTCCAGGGCCGCGTCGCCGCCCGCGAACTTCGGCGTGATATCCTCGCCCGCCGGCAGAACGTCTTCGCAGCGATCGCTGATCCGTACGGTATTCGCCAAAGCATCGGGACGCCAACCGAAGAGCTGCTGCATTTCGAAGGCGCTTTTGAGATAGCGCTGATTGTTGAACGGCCGATCCGGATGCACCTCACGAACCGTGACGCCGGCGCGCACGCAGCGCAGTAGATCGTGGGCGACGAAACCGTAGGGCGCGGCGTAATGGACGTTGTTGGTGGCCACCGCCGGCGCGCCAATCGAATCCGCCAGCATGGCGAGCTCGCGCGCGACGCGCTCCGAACCGGGCGTCAGATCGTCCTGCAGCTCGATATAAAACGCGCCGGGGAACCAGACGGCGAGCCGCTCGGCCATCACTTTGGCGGCGGAGTACTCGTGGCGCAGCACATGCCAGGCGATGCGCCCTCGAATGCATCCGGAGAGGCAGATCAGGCCTGCGGCAAGCGGCGACAGATGCGACCAGCGCAGGCGCGGCGTCAGGCGGCCGCCGTCGGCATAGGAGAGCGTCAGCAGGCGGCAGAGGTTCGCGTAGCCGGCGCGCGTCTCAGCGAGGAGCGTCAAGTGCGTGCCGTCTTCCATGGTCACCTCGGCGCCCAGGATCGGCTTCACGCTGTACTGGCGGCAGCAGTGGGTGAACTTGACGGCGGCCGAGACGTGGTCATGATCGGTCATCGCGATCGCGGGCATGCCCATCGCGGCCGCCGCGCGGACCAGATCCTCAATACGGCTCGCGCCATCCAGGAAGCTGTATTCGGTGTGTACGTGCAGATGTGAGAACATATCGTGTGAGTTACAGTAAAATCCATCGTGAAATTCGACCGTCTATGAAAAGCCGTTCATCTGTATCAATCGGCCATGCTGTCGATTAGTCGGCCATGGCCTGAAGCGTCCAGTCTCCGTCCGCCTCGTGCAGTTCGGCAAGCGCGCCGGCGGCGGTCAGCACCCGCCAGACCTCGCGCTCCGACGTCGCCGCGCCCGCCGCCTGCGTCTCCCGCCAGTGGTTCTGGACGCACGCGACCACATGTCGCGTCTTTTTGCCAGCGAACGCCGCCGGCGTTCCGTCCTGGAGGCGCACCTGGACAGCCTCGCGGGTTTTGTGCCCCAGCGGATAGGCGCGCAGCGCGCGCTGCGTCGCCTCGTACATCGCCTCGGCGGTCGTCACCGAGCCGCCGCCCCATCGCTCCCGAATATAGATCAGCGCCGCCGCCGTCTTGCGCTCACGCTCCGCCGGCATTGCGCCGCCGTTCTCATCCAGCAGAGAAAGCTGAAGACCAGATCCGGAGCCGAGTTCACCTGCGACGAGCCGAAGTCCCAGGACGCCACGCTCTGGCCGGGTGCGCTCTAGGAGCCTGAGCGCGCCGCGGTGAATCGCCGCCGCGTCCGACGCCGGCAGGACCAGGCGCTCCCAGTGGCTGGCCACGCCGCGCGCGTGCGCCACCTGGAGCGAAAGCGTGCGGCAATATTCGTGCCGCGACTGGATGCGCACGGCGATCTTTTCCGAAAGGCGCAGGAGCGCCGCGTCGATCAGCGGAAGATACTGCGTCTCGTCCTCGAACGCCGTCTGCGCCTCCTCCGTACGCTCCGGCCAAGCGGCGCGGACGCGGTCCCCGTCTCGTCCGTGCGCGAGAGCGGCCAGGCGGCCGCCGGCGAGGCGAAGATCCTTCGGCAGCCGCCCCGCGTGCCCCGCCGCCTGGCCGAGCGTGCGGATCCCGAGCTTCTCCAGGCGCGCACGCGCTTTCGCATCCACGCCAGGAACATTGGCGACCGGGACGGAGCCCAGAAACTCCAGTTCGCCGCCGGGGGGAACGGTCATTACTTCCCCAGGACGCGCGCGAAGGGCGGCGCGGCGGGCGGTGAACTTGGACGCGCCGATCCCAGCGAGGACGGGCGCGCCTATGGCATCCGACATGGCGGACGCGAATGAGGGGACGCTGTTAAGAACAAATGTTCTGTCGGCAAGCAAAAAAAAGATCTCGGGCGAAATCGGCTCGACGGTGGAGGATTCGGCGGCGGCGATGTCCCAGAGAACGCGGGCGCGCCCCTGGTAGGCGGTAAGGTCGTAGGGAAGGATTAAGAGGGCCGGGCAGAAAGCGCGGGCGGCGGAAAGAGTCTGTCCAGGGCGAACGCCATGCGCGGCGGCGAGTTCTGAAGGCGCAAAGACGGCGCCGTCATCCGTGACGAGGGCGAAGGGAACGCCGGCGAGATCTGGGCGGCGCGCCTGCTCACAAGCGACGCTCAGCGCGGGAATGGAAAAGCAAACAACCATAGCAGATCCTCCGTGGCTATGTATCAGTTGTCTACATTATAGCCGGATGTCTACCAGGAGTCAAACATAAGTTTGCCCCCTGCCGAAATATTTATTTGCTCTGTCGCCGCGCTTACAATACGCCGAATCTCAAAATCAATGGCCGATGCGGACCGATCAAACATGTTGGGCGCCATGTGCCAGCCGCCGGAGAAACGGCTGCGCATCCCTTCGTCCAGGCCGTAATCCTGGGATGAAAAACTATCCGAAATCGGCATGCGGATCCGCTCAGGGCGGCTTTTAACTAGTATTCCCCGTGGCTTGCCACGGACCTGCCAGGCTCTAACTTTGCGTTCGTGTTCGGCTTACTCGAAAGTTCTGCCATACTTGACGCATGGTTGTCAAGAAGGGCTCGCATTGCGCGTACGAGATCCACTATCACATCGTGTTTCCTGTGAAATACCGGAAGGCGTTGATCCGTCCTGAAATCGAAGTCGCGCTCGTTGAGATCGCGTCAGACATTCAGGAACGCTACTTTATTGAGTTCGAGCAGATGGGCGCGGACCTGGACCACATTCATCTTCTCTGCTCCGCTCATCCGAAAATGAGTATTGGCAGTATCGTTGGTAAGTTCAAAAGTCTCACGGCGCGGCAGCTATTTAAGCGGTTCCCCAAACTGAAGGAAGAGCTCTGGGGTGGTGAGTTCTGGTCCGATGGTTATTATGTGGCGACGGTTGGTGAGCGCAATAATTGGGAAACCGTCGCCAAGTATGTCAAGAACCAAGGGAACGAGTCCGCGAAAAGCCTTCGCCGTTTTGTCCAGCCTACGCTGCCAGGCCTTTAACTGGCCTTGCGATGATGATACCGAGAAGTGGGCCTGAGACTAGCGTTCCGATTCGTGCTGCTCAGACCAAGAGGCAGTTGCCTCGGGTGACAGTCCTTATCTTTAGATACCCCGTCGGCTTGCCACGGGAAGTTTCATTTCCTGGGCGTTTCCTGAGTATTTAGGGCGCGGCTTCGAACTTGATTTTACTGCATAAACGCCTGTGCGAGCATTCTGGCGCGACTGGAATTAATCCCTGGTATTTCGCACCATTTTTCGGGGTTTAATTCGGGGGAATCAATTCTCGAACACGTGTTCGCGCTTACACCCTGAGAAATACTTTCACGATTACTACAGAGAACGTAGGTTCTCGGTAGTAATAATAATATTCCATGATATAATAGAAAAAGAATTCATTGTCGTCTCCATTTTCGGGGGCCATTCTCAATTGAATGATTGTTCCCTTCTAGCCTGCCCTTATAGATCCCAAGCAGCCAAACACCATGAACCCAGAGCAGCCAATCATCATTTTGCAAAACGACGTCGCGCAGCCGCCGTCCCGGGTCCTGCGCGACGCGCACATCGAGAGCCTCGCCGACGCGCGCGCGCAGGCGGCGGATGACGAGCCGCCTGGCGAAGAGGCGCTGATCCGCCTGGCGCAGTCCGCCGGCGAGCTCGCCCGGCCGGGTCCGCCGCCGCCGCTGTCCGAGCATCCCGCCGCGGTGTACCTGGCGAGCCTGGCGCCCGGATCGCGGCCGACGATGCGCCAGGCGCTGGCGACGATCGCCGAGATCCTCAGCAATGGCCAGTGCGATATCATGACGCTTGACTGGGCGGCGCTTCGCTACAAACATACGGCGGCGCTGCGCGCGGTCCTCATGGAAAAGTATTCGCCGGCGACGGTGAAGAAAATGCTCGCGGCGCTGAAGCGCGTTCTGCATGAGTGCTGGCGGCTGGGGCAAATCTCCGAAGAGGCCCGGGCGCGCGCCAGCGATGTGCGCGTCAAGGTTCCGGACACGGCGCCGCGCGGCCGCGAGATTTATGAGGGCGAGATCCGGGCGATGTTTGGATCCTGCAAAAAGGATGTGACCATCCGGGGGCGCCGCGACGCGGCGCTGCTGGCAGTGCTGGATGGCTGCGGCATCCGCCGCGAGGAAGCGGCGGATTTGTGCGTGCGCGACTATGACCCGGAAACCGGCCAGATCACTGTTCGCGCGGGAAAAGGAAACAAGTACCGCATCGTCTACTCGCCGGACGGGACGGTGGCCGCAATGGACGCCTGGCTGCCGAAGCTCGCCGCCGCCGGCGCGGCGCATTCGGATCCGCTGGCGCCGCTCTTCCCGGCGATCAACAAAGGCGGACGGGTTCGGCTGAAGAACATGACGGCCGGCGCCATCTACCTCATCATCCAGGCCCGGGCGCAAAAGGCCAACGTCAAGGAAATCACCACGCACGATTTCCGGCGCCACTTCGTGGGCGAATCCCTGGACGCCGGCGAGGATATCGCCACCGTCCAAAGAGCCTGCGGCCACACGGATCCGAAGACTACGGCGAAGTACGATCGCCGCGGGAACCGAACGCTGCGTCGCCTGGCCGGGAAGCTCCACGTGCCGTACGAGGGGTAGCCTTTATTCTTTCGGCTCTTCCAATTCAGCTTCCGAAAATGCGATACCGATGGACAAGAAGAAAGCGGATGCCACCGCGAAGAGGAACATCTGGGCGTTGATGATCAGTGTCGACGCCGGCTCCAATAAGATCATCATCGAGAGTACGATGATGCTGGGTATGAATGCGGTAATCAAGACGATTGCGGCCATGAGCGACATTCGTTCAGGGACAGTGACCTTCCGTCGTCCGAGGATCGCAACAAACTTAGTGATCACAATCCCGGACATGATGACCGAGCAGACGGACCATTCGGGAAGTGCGATGATCTCATGCCACGATCGACCTTTAAGATAATAGATCAGCATAAACATCAGCGCCGCAACAACGATGAACATGTACTCGATCACGACTGTTGTGCGGGCTCGTTCGAGAACTGTGGCTTCTTCTGTGACTTTTGGCGGCGTGGACATCTCGGGCGCCACGTTTTCCGTAGAAACCTTTTGTTCGGTTGCTGCAAGAACGTTCCGGTCGATCTGATCCGTCATCATTCGTTCTCCGAGGCCTTACTTCTCTTAGCAATGACTTTGACAACAAAATCGCCGATCGGCTCATCCTTATAAATCATCTCAGGCATCTCGATCTTAAAGCCACGGCCAATGCGGTGCGCGACCTGCACGAGAGCAAGAGCGCCGGCGCAGCCGTGGTAGCCATAGTTTTCCCGGTCACGCGTATGAAGCTGCTCATAGCATTTGCGAACCAGCGCTCCCATCTCGGCGTCGGAGAGTTCATCATACAGTTTAACGACTGCCATTGGTTTCAGGCTCCTCCTGAGGATCACATCTGTCATGATCAGCGCTCCATCCGCACGATCGATGGATTGACTTCCATGTTCCATGCGGCGGCTTTGCGCTCTTCCGCTTCCTGCACTGGCGCCGCCAGTGCATTGACCTGGATCCGTGCGCCGGGGACAGGGCTTATGCCAAGAACGCCACACACTTCGCATCGGAAGTGGCGCGAATGAACGCTTTTCCAGATCCCATATTCCGAAGATGGCCGATGCTTGGACGGTTCTTTGTAAAGATAAACCCAGGTGTGCTCGTGGTTCTCCGTCAGGAGGCGGAACTGTTCGGCGCGGTCCGTTAGGAGATCCGCCCACTCTCCATCCGTCAAATCGTATGTGGCCTGGATATTAGCGATGGCCTGGAAGAGCGCATCGCCGGCGACATCAAGTTTATTGCTGCGTGTTCTTTGTGACATTCTAGGATCTCCTCATCAGCTACGATGATAGCTGACCACCGTCTTGTGTATTGTCTCCTGCTTCGAATCCGAAACTGTCCTGGATGAGACCCTTCACCTCGGAACGCTCCTCGGCGCTGCCTGCCGGAACCATCACGCCGCGATCACGAAGAATTGCGCCGACCGTCGTATTGAAGTAGGCCCCAGGCTTCGGAACGGATAGGGAGTTGTTCTTCAACTTCGCCTTCAACTGGGCGGCGGCAGCGTTCCAGCAGTCGAGTTCGCCAGCCGCATCCGCAATTTGGTACAGCTGATCAAATCGTTTCGTGCTCTTCGCGTCTCCTGTCAGATCCACGATCGAGCGGACCGCTTCCGCTCTTTCCAGGGAAGGAGAATACTTCAAACCATCCTTCTTCCCAACGTTTAACGTTGAAGTTTTTCTCTTTAGATTCTTCTCTTGACTCTGAATCTGATTCTTATTAGATGCAATTGCCGAATCGTCAACTCCCGAATCCCCATTCGGGGAAGTCCCGGGCGCCGCTTTGGTCGATTCCCGAATTCCCCTTTGGTCAATTCGGGAATTACCCTCTGACGCCCTCTTCGTCACCTTGGTCGGCGACTGCTGCTCCGCCAGCTGGGCGAGCGCTGGGAGGAACACTTCCCAGTTCACGCGGACGTGTTTGACGGTTTCTCCTTCAAAACGATAGACGCGCGTGACGATCAAGCCTTTATCCTCGCCTTCCGATTCCACGGTTAAAAACTCTGCCTCCAAGGCGGCGCTTGCCCGGTCGAACTGTTTCGGCGTGATCCGGCACTCTTTCCACCATTCGCTACGCTTCTTTGCCAGCCACTCAAACCCGTCTCTCTGTACGTTAAGACGAGAGTTGCCGTCCGAATACGGGATGTGATAAAAGACGATCTGACTGAGGAGCACGCCGGCGACGAGATCGCCGGCTAGATCCACGTAACAACGCTTCACGTCGATGGTGTCGCGGGACGCAGCCTCCCATGCTAAGAACTCTCGGCGATCCATCAAAAGCCCTCCAGTTTCAAGTGCTCTTCGATCAGCACCAGCGCGATCTGCCGAATGCTTCCCCCACCGTGTTCCAGAAGATATCGCTTCAGCCGCATGGACAGATCCGGAGACATCTCAATCGTACTCTTCACCCCGCCGATCAGCGTCTCGCGGCTGGCCATGCCCGCGCGCACCCGCTCTCGGTAAGCATCGAGCTCAGAGACGGCGCCGGACGGCGTACGCGCCGGCGCTGGCTGCGGGGACGGAGCAGTTACCGGTAGGTCGGGCGCCGACTGAACTGTCGAAGGAATAGGCTCGGGCGCAGCTGCTGCTTCCTGACCAGGCGAACCATCCTCGTCATTCCGGAATTGACCTTTAGGTAATTCACTACGGGAGTCAGTACGTGCGGACTCCCTTGCTTCCTGCCGTGCTTGCGTCTTTACGGCCTTCCTTCCTCCCTTGCCTGCGTACTTCCGTCCTTGCTGAACTACGGGCTTGTTTACGTCAGTAGTTACGGGCTTGCTGCCTTCCTTAGCTCCTTCCGTGCTTGCGTCCTCCCGTACGTCCGTAAGTGCTTCCGTAGATACGGGATTCCGTAAATCCGTATCTACGGAGGGTGACTGATGTTCATGCGGGAGTCCGGCTGTTCGGCGCGTGCTGTTCTTTTGAATGACGCGAGAGAGCAGATCGTCCTCCGGAGGCGCGGCGGGAGGTAGGATGGAGCCCTGGGGGATGAGCGACTTACGCTGCGACATCGTCGAGGACCTCCTGGGCCAGCGCAACATAATCTTTGGCGGCCGGGTCTTTCGGGCGGTGCAGGGTAATGGGCGAGCTGGCCGCCTGCGCCTCGCCGACGCGGACTGAGCGCCGAATAACGGTTTTGAACAGATCGTTCTGGAAGGCGCTCTTCAGCTCCGCCTGGACATCCACGGACAGGTTCGTGTTGTCGCTGCGGTTGGCCAGCGCCCGGACGCGCCCGAGGGACGGGTTGACCGTGCGCACCTCCTCGATCGTATCCATCAGGCGCCCGACGCCGCGCAGGCTAAAGACGCCCATTTCAACAGGGACGATGATCTCGGTTGCGGCCGTAAGCGCGTTCAGCGTCAGAAGTCCAAGCGCCGGCGGACAGTCGATCAAAACGAAGTCATACTGGGGCAGCATGGGCTCCAGGACCTGGCGCAGTCGCATTTCGCGGGCGACGACGCCGGCGAGCTGGTGATCGGCCGCCGCGAGGTCCAAACTGCTCCCGATCAGCGAGAGCGTGGGATACCCCAGGATGGGCGTCAGGATCGCCTGTGTGATCGGAACGCGCTCGATCAGGACATTGTAGAGGGTCACCGCCAAGGTATCGGGGTCAGAGCCGAGCGCCTGGGTCAAATTCCCCTGGGCGTCGCAGTCGACCGCCAGAACGCGAAGGCCCTGCGCAGCGAGCGCGGAGGCAAGGTTCGCGGCCGTCGTCGTCTTGCCGACCCCGCCTTTTTGATTGGTCAGCGCGATCACGCGGCAGGGGCCAACCGGAGGCGTATTCGCCTTGGCGCCCTCCGGAGCGAAGGCCCGTTCGAGATCAGAAATACGGACGAGCTTTTTCACTCCCTTGGTGACGAAGGGAAGGCTTCCGTTGTCAATGCGTCTGCGGACGGTCCGCTCAGCGACCTTCGCGTGCTGAGCGGCCTCCATTATCGTAAGTAGCGCCATTTATACCCCCGTGTCAGACTTGCCGGACAAACTGGACAGATTTGACACTAGTATAACTGCTGAGTCGAATTGAGTCAATGGGAAGAGAGTTTTTTCTGAGGGTGAGAAAAATAGACAAATAAAAACGCCCTCTGGAACGTTCCAGAAGGCGTTTTTATTTGTCCATTGGCGCACGAGGCACACGCCGAAATATGGGCGGATTGATGAACGGGTTTAACAGGTGAATGCGTCGTTGCGTCTCTTCCACTTCCAGGTCAGACAGATCTCCTGAGAGTATCATTTGCCTGAGGATATTAATTTCTTCTGAAATATCCCACTGTCTGCGTCGGTGGAAGCGCAATTCTGGCCGGTTCAGTCGAATCTTCCATATCGTGTACCGCGCTGCCGCAGTCAGTGCGTTCAGCGCTCCAGACTTCGCCATATAGTCCATATGCTTGTCGAAATCTTCCACGCATGGATCAATAAAGCGGAAGCCTTTCGCGCTCTGCCACGGCTTTGGCCAATGGTGCCACTTTTTGTTGTTGCATTCATGGCATGTCCAGTAACAGTTGTTGTACTCGGTCTTTTTGGTCGGGTCGATTGCCTGGGGGCAAAAATGGTCGATTTCGCCGTTCGCGTGGCCACCAAACTGGTCTTCAAGCCTCAAGCAGTAAGCACATCGATATTTGAAGTCTTTCCGAAGAGGTTCTTTATATTTGTTGTAGTCGGTTTCCGGCGCGACGTTGCTGCGCGTGAAAATCATCTTCTGAAACGCTCTCCCGTCGCTTAGCGATTCGCTCTTTTTCGCTCGGCGACAGAGCGTTCCAGCTGTATTCGATAGGAGTGAATGTCCTGATAAAGCTGGTCGACAGAAGCGCGAGAGGCAGTGACGGCAGGGGAGGAGGCGTCGTGGGCATCCATGGCGTGTTCAACTTCGGCCAGCCGACGCTCTTCGCGTCGACTGATCGTTCCACCTAGAAGTTTGTCGGTGAGAACATCGTATTCAATACGCATCTCGTCCGGATAGGAAGTGGTAGCCACGGAATTCCCTTCAGGGGTGAGAAATTCAGACGTAACTTCGTTACTGTCCATGACAGTATATCGGCTTAATGTTGATTTGTCATTAGGTGTGGAAGAATAGTTTTCTTCGAATGAGGCCAGCGGACAATTGGAAACACTACCGTTTGATGTTCTGTGGTCCCCTTGCTGAGCTGAAACAGTTCCCGCAACACCGGACAGAATAGCACCTGTTATCATGGCGTATGCAACTGATGTGCTGACAATTCGACTGAGACGCCCCCGGATTTTAACGGATTGAGCGTCACCAGTTGTTGCCTTTCGTTCACTTGCTTCCGATTGAGGCTTGTCCACCTTTTTCAAGCTGGTTGCCTTGGTGTCGGTCGCCACCGGAAGCTTCTTCGCTTCATCATTGTAGCCAGTCTTGTTTGATCGTGATGCGCCCGTAAGTTTATAATTAGTAGAATAAGAGTTGGAGCCTGCGCCGGTCACGCCGCTTCCTTCCATGCCGTATGGGTGCTCTGGGCCGCCTCTAGTCGACGACGCTTGTGTCGGTATTGATCTCGGCTCCGCCAAACTCTTGAAATCTCGTGCGTTCGGTCTTGATCGCCGGATTGTCTGAGGACATCGTTTTGTAGGGGGACGTCTGCCCAGGCAAGATGGGGTTGAAGTCGATCAACGCGCTGTCGGTCTTTACAACGTTATTGTTTTTATCATAGTATGTCGTGACCGCCTCAACGCTTTTGAGACTCTCGCCAGACGTGTTTTTGACCTCGCCGCTGACAATACAATACGTATACTCCTTGGTGAAGTTCTCGGAAAGCTTCTTCAGCTTGGGCGTCGTATCGACCGGCGCCGGAGCTGCCGGAGGTGAATACTGAGCTGGCTCCGAAGTTTGTCCAGCCGTTTGACTGGGACTGGCGGGATCACGCGATGAGTTCCAGCTCCCGTATGCCCACAACAAGGCGACGATCACTCCCGCGACGACCACGGCGGAACTGCCTGATTTCGGCTTCTGATCCGGCGCGGCCCAGTTCGTTTGAGGAGGAGCGATCTTCGAGGGCTTGCCAAATTTCTTGCATCGTGGGCAGTCGAGATCTGTGTCGCTCATCTTGTAGCCGCAATCTGGACAGTTCAATTCAGTCTCCTGTGCTTTTGATGTCAGGTCCGCTGCTGGCCTGAAAAGATCAGCATCAGCGTACCAATCACCGCAGCCACGCCGCTGGCGATCATTCTAGTCTGTCGGTCCGCCATCAGTCCGATGTTATTGACCCGTCCACTCTTGAACTGATCGCCAAGGGCCTCAATGCCAGGAACCGCCACGCTCGTGTCGAAGACGAACATGAAGTAGCACAGACCCGCGATACCCGCAACGAGGAGCAATCCACCCACCAGCCTCGTTCCGCTCATTGGACGATCCCAGACGCTCTGCGCCGGCGGCGTCCAGGGATCTACGGTGACGCCAAATGGCTGTGGGCGCTGCGCGGCAGCGGCCCCATCCGCGCAGTGAATACAAACAGCCTGATCTGGGCCCCGCAGTAGACCGCATTTATGACACTTCGCAACAGGTGACGCCGTCGGCGCGGCGGTCTCCACGGACGGTGCGACGGGGACTACTTTGTACTTCTCACAACGCGGGCAGTCCAGATCCGTCTCCGCCATTTTGTAGCCGCAGGTCGGGCAATTCATCCTTGATTCCTACTTGTTCCAACGCTTCCGTCTCTCACGCATCTGCTTTGCCACGTACCCAGCCACGACCATCTCCATCGCCTTCTGAAGCTTGGCGCGCTGTTCGTCGGTGTACTCGTCATCCGCTGGATCCGAGCAGACGAGCCGAAGATGATCTGTCATCGCGATCGCCGACGGTTCGAGCAGCTCCGCTCCGCCGGCGTTCTCGTTATTTCGTTTTCGGTTTAGCGGAAGCAATCACTGCATTGTCCGCAACTAGGTCGACTTCCGCAATATTGACGTTTATGCCAAATGTCCGAAGCATGGTGTCGCGAGGATCGTCAAAGGTCGGATCATCATGACGCTCATCGATCCGGGAGTTCCCATATCCCGGGAATTGCACTCCCACGAAAACTCGCGCGTCATCTATGATTGCCTTTGCCTTCTCACGATCGATCGCTGCCTTCATGGCAATTCTAGATCCGCGAGAATCGACGATACCGGAGAAGTCTCGGTCGTTCATCACATTGAAGACATATTCGTATATTTTCGTGCGCCGCACGTTTACGCTCGCGCCTTGTGAATTGGTGCCGTCGTAATTGTCGCGCTTGAATACGGTGAGCGGGCAGATGGGGATAGCTTTCGGAGGCGATTTCTCCTTGGCCATGTCGGAAAGGGCATCGCCTGCGAAGACTGTCAATATGCCGCTCTTCATATCATAGTCGTACTGATCTTTCGGTTTTGCATTCTTCAATCGGACGAGTTCGAAAAAGTAGACGTGGTCGGTGGGCAGCTCTTTGAGGATCCGCTCTTGGTGCTCTGTCTCCGTTTCAAGAGGATCCTTTTTGGCTTTGATCTTCCCGTTGAAGAACTTCTCAAAGAAGGCCTGTGGCTCCTCAACTTCAAAAGGCAAGTCTGTCACAGCCTGATTGTCTTGTACCGGGGCAGTGATTGTGGCCGGATCGATTACTGCCGGAGTATTCGCAAAAGATGGGGTCGCCAAAGCCGCGAACGCATCCTATAAATCTCCATTCATCCAGTGGCTGTCGTATTTCTCAAAACCATTCGGCCTTGATGGCCAGTCCAGCGTCCTCCGGACAACGATCGGCGGCATGTGAGCCGCCAGCGACGGCGGCTGCTCCCAAGTCTCGCCAGTATCGAACGTATCGATCGAGTCCCGGGCCGCGAGGCGATCCATGCCCAGACGCACAATTCCGGAGGCAATCATATCTTCCAGCATGTGGCTGGTCGGAGCAGGCAAGCATCGCTCAACTGAACGCTGCCCCACGATGTGCGGAAGATCGGCGTAGCCGCCGGCGAGCTGGGGATCATCCGCTAAAATCTTGTGAGCTGTGTATTCAAACAACTCGTGACATAGGAAGGCGCAGCGTCGCCATTCCGGAACGTCGCCATTGTAGACAACGATCCATTTGCCCCAGAGATCGTGATAGCGAATCTCGGCAGTGAAGCCTTCAAAGCAGTACTGACGCGGAAGGCGTCTTGCTTCTATCTCCTCGGCATCGTACAAACGCACCCAGCCCATTTCAAAACGGGGGATCTCGCTCGTATGACGCGACAGGTATTGAAGGCACCGTAAGAAAAGGTGCTCGACAGCATCGTCGAGGTCGGTCATTTCTTCGGGCCCTTCTTGTCCTCGCGTTTCTGCTTTTCTCTCACCTGCTCAGCCCACCAGCCCGCAACGACCATATCCATGCCCTTACGTAGCTTTTCAAGTTGTTCTTCTGTGTATTCTTGCTCCCCGCTAAAACCACCGACGCGGCGCAGGTAATCATTCGCGGCCACGGCAGCCGGATCTATCAAACCTGCGATGGCGTGCCCTGCTTCCAGGAATGAATCGTGCTCTGGACGAACGACATAACCTTCAGGAACGATCCTGGCGCGCGTCCACGCTTCGGAAGGATCGTCTATAATTTCGAGTTCAACGAGGCCATCAACGATCCGTTTGATGGTTATTTCTTTTCTCGGAGCGTTACGATTCAAGATATCAGAGAAATTCGGATAAGCCATCCGGATATGATGTGCGAAATCCACCAACTGCATTCCAGACCCCTCGATCTTCAACCGCAGCCACTCACCAAAATGTGGAGGTGTTCCTTCGTTTACCATATCAAAATAATTCGGTCTTTCTAACGTGAGCACTTTTACCTCCATTCTACTAAGGTTAGACATACATGTCAACGAATGGTTGCGTGTATATCTTGACATATACGTCCATTGGCGATATAATCGACCAGGGGTATGTATGGCAGACAAGTCTCTTGGCGCTATTCTTCATGAGAAACAAGACCAGCTTGGTTTGGAGACTGCGGAGGTTGCCGAGGCAGTCGATCTCACGCGTCGCCACTACCATCGTCTTCTTTCAGACGATTCCTTCAACGGGAAGCCTTATGCACATGGATTGAAGCTGTTGAACGCGAAGCGGATAGGTGTCGTTTTGTCAATGTCGCTCGACGAAATCGCTCATGCTGTAGAACACACAGAAAGCAAGAAACCATAAGGAAATATTTTTTTGTTCGCGCTGTATATGTCTTGACATATATGTCCAACTATGATACTATGTATTCAGTTGAGCACAGACACTACCGGAGCAAAAAATGTCAGCCGCACGTTCCATCCGCCGCCATATCGAGGTCAACAACGAAGTCGCCGCCTACGAGCGGCAGACGCGAGAGATCGAAGCCAGCTTCCGCGCGGCGCTGCTGATGGAACAAGCGCAGCAAATCGCCGCAGGCTACGCGATCGTTCCCGAGGACGATCATATGCTCCTGGTGAACCGCACGGAGCAGGATGATTGGGCGATGGTCTACCGGGTTCCTGGAACGACCGATGTCGATCGTGACCGGACGATGATCAGTCACCGAACGCCGTTCCTGGCGCGCGCCTTCGAAATCGTGATTGAGGCCCGCGTCGAGGCGAACCGAAAAGAGCGCGAAGCGGCGCACACGGCCCATCTGCGGAAGGCGGCGGCGTAATGGATAACGCTTTGATGGAAACGGCCTTGGGCGGAGGGGATATTCCCGGCACTCGCGGCGAGTTCGTCGCCGCCACGGAGCGTGCGCTGGGAATGCGGATGCCGGGCAACGTGGCGGAGTTCGACGAGCATCTCCTCGCCCTGGGCCTGATGGCGTTTCATGGCGGCCTGAGCGAAGACGACGCCATCGCCGAGCGGGAGGCGCTCGATCTGAAGGTCCGCGACTATCTCAGCGACCAGATGACGCCAGGCGAGGAAGAGGAAGCCCCTCATTTCCGGTTCCTCGGACGCAGCATCGCCGACATGGACAGGTCGGTTGATTTTACAGATAAGTTGGTTGATTTTGCGGAGATAGGGTGGGAGTACGCGATCGCCGCATAGTGCGGTGGTCTTGAGGTGGAGACAAAACAAAACGCCCCAGTCAAGCGCTGCTGCAAACAGCTCCCGGGGCGTTAAGGATTAACGACAATGACTATACCCCAAAATGACAATTGCAATACAGTTTCTAGTGAAAAGCGTGCTTTTGACCCCAATCGGCACTTGATTACCGTTCAGGGCGGCCGAAAGTACTTACCAGTCTCCGCCCGTGTCCTGTGGTTCCGCGCCGAGCATCCGGACTGGACGATCGAGACCAACCCTCTCACGATCGACAATGACAAGCAGTTCGCCATCTTCCAGGCGAAGATCTTCGACGCCGATGGTCGCCTCATGGCGATGGGCACGAAGAAGGAAGACATTAAGGGCTTCGGCGACTATATTGAAAAGGCTGAGACCGGCGCCGTCGGCCGCGCGCTCGCACTCTGCGGCTACGGCACACAGTTCGCGCCGGAACTGGACGAAGTCGCCGGCGGACGCCTGGCCGATGCCCCCGGCAATGGTCGCGGCCAGCGTCCCAATCAATCGGGTCAGCGCGGCGGCGGCCACCCCGCCGCGCGTCCATCATCGGAATTCCCCCGCCCCCGCGCCGAGGCTCCCGCGTCTTCCGAACCCGCCGACGAGCAGGCCCTCCCGACGACCTGCTCCAGCTGCCCGAAGCCCATCAACAAATCTCAGTGCGAGCTTTCCATTCGCAACTACGGCGCGGCGCTCTGCCCCGCCTGCCAGAAGGATGGCCGGGACCGCGCCATCACGCCGACGCAGTCGTTCCGGACCGCCGGCGCTGCCTCCGTCCGGGAAGGAGCAGGTTCATGATCACCGACAAAATGATCCGCAACGTCATCAGTAATCTAGGGGAGTGGAGGTCCAAGCGCGCCATTGCCGAGCAGATGATGCTCATCAAAAAAGGCTCTATCTCCGAATGCGTGTCCGCGTATGAGGGTGAAATGGGCGCACTCCTCACGGTCCATCATCTGACCGAAGCAAAGCGCGTCCAGGACGAGGCCGCCGAGCGCGCCGCCGAAGCCGCGAACGCCGATCAGCCCGCCATTTCCATTGAGCCCATCCATCCAACCGCCCCGGTTCAGACGCCGGACGAGGCCGATCAGTCTCTGGTCGCGTATCTCTGGCCGTGCGCCGGCGGATACCCAATTTATCATTCCCCAGGAAAGGGTGGCCGCCATGCCCAGAACTGACGCTTCCTTTGGCTTCTCCATCGACTTCCGGCGCGGCGCCGACCATCTGTCCGTTAGCCTGGAGTGCGCCTGCGTCGATGACGCGGCCGACGTGGCCGTGCGCACCGCCGACTATGCCCGGATGGTGTTCGCGCTGCCACCTGCGCCGATCGGTTCTGAGCAGCCAGTGACGACCGCTCAGGACGATGACTGGCAGGCGCCCGCCTCTGGCGACAATAACGTGCAGACGGTCACCCCTGACGACGGTAACGCGGACGCCACTATGGACAGCGATACCGAAAACTCGGACGTGCGCATTATCATCGAACCTGCCATTGCGATAGAGGAACCGGAGACGACGGAAGCGCCGCTGGAAGACGCAGCGGACGCCGCCTCTGAGATCGTGACAGTGCCTGCCTCCGCTCATCCGCAGAGCGCGCCCGCTTCATCCTTGCAGTGGCTCGGAGACACCCCGCCTCTCTGCGCCAAATGCAGACGTCCCAAGACGGCGAATAGAACCGAGACCCGGATGATCTGCATTCCGTGCCTGTCGGAGAGCGGCGTGAAAGCCCACGTGAAGAAGACGCCGACCACGCGTGAGGCTTTCACCAAGCCTGCCCGTCCGGTTGCTGCGAAGCTGGCCCCAGTGGCGACGACGAAGCCGGTCGCCGAGCCAGCACAGCCAACTGTTGCGCAACCGAAGCCAGCCGCGGATCCGCCGCGCGCCAAACCTGGAAAGATTGACGGCGCGGTGCGCACGGCGGCGCAGGATGCCCGCGATGAGGTGCGGCGCGAGCCTCTGGACAGCAAACTGGCGCTTGCGCGCCTGGAGGCGCTGATTTCCGACGACAAGTTTCTGCGTGAGGCGCGCGCCGTCGCTGAAAGCCCTTCCGCCGTGAAGTCTAAACGGATCGAGTTCGCGCTCGCCGAGCGTCGCGGTTACATTGGATTTACTCCCAGTGTCCCCGAAGGCAAGACCTGCATCGCGTTTGCCGTGGTCGACCAAGGCTACTGGCATCTGTGCGTACCGGGATGTGATGAGACACGGATTGTAGGAGCCGCCTAATTATGGTCACGAAAGCAAATAGCCTGCCGTCAGATAACCTCAGTCCTCATGCTGATGCCGTTCGATCTCACGTGGTGTTCATCTGTACCATGGATCAGCCTGGACAGAAGTCCAGGGCCGGTCAGCGACGGATTGAATTCACCAGTGGCGTGTCCCTATCCTGCTGCCTGGTGTGCGTCGGCGCGGCCGCCGCCTTCGGCATGGGCGGAGAGGGCGTTTGCTACTGGTTCTCGACGGGATTCCTTGTGCTCGGGTTTGCCTGCGCGCTGGCGCCGCTCTGCCGCCGGAGCTGCGGGATGCATCTCCAGATCTGGCGTGAGGAACAGATCTCGTTCGTGTTGTCTCCGGAGATTTCCGCCCAGGATGCACCGCCGACGCCGCCACATCAGCCGGAAGTCCCCGCAGTCAAATCGTTCCGCTGCGCCACCCGCCCGGGCCGCAGCAGCTCGACCAAGCATAACCACCCGTCGAAGGGAGATTGGCGCTAATGTTTACGGACACTGATACTCGCGTTCCGACCTTCGGACACCTGACCCTGCGCGAGGGCGATAGCGCTGAGAACGCTCCTCAAAACGATGCAGACGACTTTAAGAACGATGCTGACGAGCGGGAAGCGGGTGGCATTTCCGATAAGCTGCGCGTTCTCGCGAACGGTATGCAGGCCGCCATCGATGTGAAACTTGTGCCTCGGCTGGCCAACACGAACAAGCGCGCCCAGGAAGCGGAGCAGGCGGAAAGCGATGCACGCCGGATGCAGCGTGTGCAGTCGGTCTGCCGCTATCTGGCCGACGCCCACGACGCGGGAACGATCCCAGCGGTCGTCTCGCGGATCAAGACCAAGCTCGTCATTGAGACGATCCTCGCCCACAAGTACTTCCCTGGCGGGCGAGGCCATGAAATGGAGCAGGGGCGACTTGCCGCCTGCGGCATTACGGACGCCGGCGCATTCACCCAGGCGAAGACAATTCTGGAAGAGGCGGCGCAGGGCGCCGGGACCGAAACGGAGGACGCACTGAAGCTGCGCAAACTGATGCGCTCCCTGATCGGCAACAGGATCCCGGGCTACTTCCCGACGCCGGGCGATGTCGGGCGCATCGTGGTGGAGATGGCCAATATCAAGACAGGGATGAAAACGCTGGAGCCGGAGGCGGGAAGCGGGCATATCGCGGACATGATTCGCGAGATGCATCCGGACGCCCCGCTTTCCGTGGTCGAGATCAACCATTCTCTGCGCGAGATCCTGCTGGCGAAAGGTCATAACCTTGTCGCGGACGACTTCCTGGAGTGGGACGGGGGCGGCCATCTCTATGACCGAATCGTCATGAACCCGCCATTCGAGCGCGGTGCGGATACAGTGCATGTGCGCCACGCCTACGATCTTCTTGCGCCTGGCGGCGTTCTGGTCGCGATTGTGAGCGCCGCAGTCTTCTTTCGCAGCGATCGACAGATCGAATCCTTTCGGGGCTGGCTGCGCGATCTGGAGCACAACGTGACCGCCCTTCCGCACGGCGCGTTCAAGGAAAGCGATCGCTCCACGGCGGTCGAGACGCGAGTGATCGTGCTGGAAAAGCCCGCTGATGACGGCTTGTCCGCCACACATAAGGATGCAACGCCTGTTGATGCTGCCGACGATATCGATACCGGTGACGAGCAAGGCTCTGCGACCCACGATATTTATTCATCAATCAATGATCTCGGCCTCCCTGTGGCTACGGGGCCCGTTGCCGGCCGTATCACTCGTGATCTTCCCTTGGGCTTGATCCAGGACAATCGCTTCCAGCCGCGAGAATTGTTCAATCCGTCCGCCCTTGCCTCCCTGGCGACAAGCATGCAGGAGATCGGGCAAATCCAGCCGATCCTGGTCAGACCCGCCGCAGGCGGTAAATTCGAACTCGTCGCCGGAGATCGCCGTTTCCGCGCAGCTCATCTGGCCGGGTTAAAGACAATCCGAGCCGAAATCGACGAAACCATCACGGATGTCCAGCATGCGCACATTTCGCTCAGCGAGAATGACGAGCGCGAACCGCTCAGCCCGATCGAACGTGCGCGCGGCTACGCCTTCCTGGTCGATTTGGATCAGACCCAGGATCAGATCGCAAAGGACTATAGCATTTCGCAGACCACGGTCAGTCAGACGATCAAGCTGCTCGAACTTCCCGAACCCGTCCAGCAGATCCTGCGCGAAAACCATCTCAGCGCCACCCACGGCTTCAAGCTCCTGAAACTGCTCAAGTTCCAGGGAACGGAGGCCTCGCTGATCCGTTTCGCACAGGATGCCGTCGCCGCGCATTGGTCGGTGTCGAAGCTGGACCAGGTCCTGTCCGACCATATCGCGGATCTTCAGCGCGCGGCGGACAGCCCATACTTCAACGCTACACAACCGGAAATCCCAGTTACGTACGCGGAGCCGGGGCCGCTGCGCGCCGCCGACGCCAGCGCGCCGACTCCGGCGGTCGTCGCCACGTCCAAGCCTCTTTCTGATTTCACGCCGATTGATGCAGACAAGGAGAACACCTATGGTAATCGTGACGAGCACACTCCGGGCGCAGTGGCGGCCAGCGGCGCTTCCGCCGTGCCGACCGCTTCAAATGCAGACGCCAATCCCGACGCCGCCGAGCATGACGCGCGGCCAGATGAACTTCCGGCGAGCGCTGCATCGCTCGCCGCGCCCACGGTGCTAACGGTTCAAGACCTCAACTCACTTCCGATCGCGGCCCCCGCGATCGGTCGTTTTGATCCAATCATAGCGTCTCCCGAATGCCGCACGACGCAACACGAGTACGTGCAGGATCTCCAGCGGCAAGCGGCGCGCCCGACCCTGGAGGTTCCGATCAGCCAGGGCAGCGACGATCTGCTCTTCGAAATGGGGCTGACGCCGGACGAAGCGATCGCCGAGCTGCACGAATACCGCCTGTCGCTGGCTGCGAAGAAAGCGCTGCGCGCGCTGACCGACGCCTACAATGAAAACCATTCGGAGACGGTCACGCCGTCTGAGCGCCTGTCCTCAATTGTGGTGGTCCGCGCGAGCCATTCCGAGGAGAACAATTGATGTCTCCTGGAACGAAGCCAGCAAAGAAACCATTCATCTGCGCGGACCTCTTTTGCGGCGCCGGCGGAACGAGCACCGGGCTGCTGCGCGCGGCCGCCGCCCTTGGCTTCGCGGTGCAGCTCCTCGCCATCAATCACTGGCCAGTGGCGATCGACACGCACACGGCGAACCATCCGGACGTGACGCACATCTGCGAGACGATCGATGGGGCGGATCCGCGCGCCATCGTTCCTGGCGGCATCCTGGATCTGCTCGTCGCGTCTCCCGAATGTACTCACTTCTCTTCGGCAAGGGGCGGCAAGCCAAAAAGCGCGCAGAAGCGCGCCAGCGCCTGGCATATCCTTCGCTGGGCGGACGCGCTTTATATTCGGCACATCTTGATTGAGAACGTTCCCGAGTTCAAAACGTGGGGCCCGCTGCATCCGTGTACCTGCGGCGAAGTGGAAGGCGCTGAGCACGTGAAGGCTTGTAAGATCGGTCAGCCAATTAAGGAAGAGGCCGGCAAATACTACCGAAACTTCGTGCGCAACCTGGAAGAGCTCGGATACACCGTTGAGGACCGAGTCCTGACTTGCTACGAATACGGCGATCCCACGAGCCGTAAGCGCCTGTTCATTCAGGCTCGGCGCGGCGGCGCGCCCGCCTGGCCGGAGCCGACACATGCGCCGGCGTCGGAACTTGCGAATCGTCCGGCCCTGAAAGCGTGGCGCGTCGCCCGCGACATCATTGACTGGGATCTGAAGGGCACTTCCATTTACGACCGTCCTCGCTATGGGAAGAAGCCGCTGGTCGCCGCGACGATGGCGCGGATCCATGCCGGCGTCTACAAGTTTGCTGGTCTTCCCTTCCTTGTCCCAAACTTCGGCGAACGCGAAGGACAGGAGCCGAGAACGCATTCAATCCACCGTCCGTTGCCTGCTGTCACCAGCCACGGCGCGGGAGCGCTCTGCGAGCCGTTCTTGGTCGTCTTGCAGAACGGTCGCGACGGCTACAGCCTGGATAAGCCGTTCCCGACCGTCATGACGCGGACGCAGTTTGGCGTGGCTGTTCTGCAGCCGTTCCTGACGTCCAGCGGCGGCCCCGGCGGGCAGATCGGTCCCTTTTCCATCGATGGCCCGGTCGGGACGATTCTGACCAAGGATTTCCGCGCTCTGGTTGAGCCCTACATCGCGCCGATCACGCACCAGGGTTCGGCAAACCGCTGTCGCAGTGTGGATAGGCCGCTCGTCACCGTCACAACCGCGAAGCGCGGCGAGCTGGCGCTCCTACAGCCATACATGATCGTGAGCCGCAATAACGCAAGCGCCCATTCGCTGGATGAGCCGATCCGGGCGCTGACGACGGGAAACATCATGGGCGTCGCCGAGCCGCAGCTCGTCGCCGGTGAGCTCGATCCCTACCTCATCAAATATTACGAGGGAAGTGACGCCGTTTCTGTGGATAAGCCGCTTCCGGCGGTGACTTCAAATTACGAGCACCTGGCCCTGGTCCGCCCGTTCCTGACGAAATATCACGGCTCGCACCCTGGCCGCAATGATGGGGATGATCGCGTGCTGTCTGTCGGTGCGCCGCTGCCCACGCTCGACACGTCCAATCGTCTCGGGATCGCGGAGCCATTCCTCGTCAATTACAACGGCACCGGCGGCGCTCATTCCGTGGATCAGCCTCTGCTGTCAGCCACGGGGAGCGATCGCTTCGCCCTTGTCGCGCCTGAGTACGTCCACCTGGTCGACAAAGGCGATGTCGTTGGATACCTGGACATTCTTTACCGGATGCTTCAGCCGCACGAACTCGCCGGCGGCCAAGGTTTCCCTAAAAGCTACATCTTCACCGGAACGCGAGAGCATAAGGTGAAGCAGATCGGAAACGCCGTGCCCGTGCATACAGCGGAGGCGCTTTGCACGGGCATTTTCAAGACGATGATAGGGGTGGCGATTTGACACTCAAAGCCCCGTTCCCCTGGTTTGGTGGAAAAAGCCGTGTTGCCTCTGAGGTATGGGCGCGCTTTGGCGATGTCCCGAATTACGTCGAACCCTTCTTCGGTTCCGGCGCGGTGCTACTTGGGCGGCCGCACGAAAAGTTGCGGACAGAGACGGTGAACGATAAGGACTGCTACCTGGCCAACCTCTGGCGCGCTCTACAGGCGGATCCGGACGGCGTTGCATCATACGCCCGCAATCCCGTCAACGAAGCCGATCTGCACGCGCGGCATCTCTGGCTGGTCAATCAAGGCGCGGAGCGGATTGCTCTTACTGTCCGTGATCCTGACTTCTATGATGTGAAGGTGGCGGGCTGGTGGGTGTGGGGCATTTGCTTGTGGATCGGCGGCGACTGGTGCAGCGGCAAAGGACCACTCAAGCAAGATGTTGATGCTGCGGACGGGGTGTACTACAAGCGCCCACATCTCGCTGGAGAGCGCGGAATTTACAACCGTAAGCCCTACTTGGATACGGGCGGACGCGGTGTCACGAGGCGCAAACCATCCCTCTGGAACGGTGGACGCGGTGTCAATCGATCAAAGCCACACCTGACTGCCAAGGCTGGCGTGATCAAGCAGCGTCCACATCTCACTACGCCCGGCGGGGTTCAGCGCCGCCGTCCTTACCTCGCCGACGATATGCATGGGTTGCTGGCCAGTCGCGGTGATGACCTGGAGGCCTACCTCGGCGCTCTCTCGCAACGCCTGCGGAAAGTTCGTGTCTGCTGCGGAGATTGGTCGCGCGTCGTCACTCCGTCCGTGACAACGGAGAACGGATTAACGGGTGTGTTCCTGGATCCACCCTACGCGTTTTCGACGGGGCGCGACCCCGGCATCTACAACGAAGATAGTGAAGATCTGAGCGTCAAGGTGCGAGAGTGGGCGATCGCCCATGGGCAGAGCGCGATGCTCCGCATCGCGCTCTGCGGATACGACGGCGAACACGACATGCCGAGCGATTGGGAGTGCATGCCCTGGAAGGCGCACGGCGGATATGCTAACCGAACGGGTGCGCCGGGCCGCGAACGATCGGGCCTCGAGCGAATCTGGTTCAGTCCGCACTGCTTGAGGCCAGCTCCGCGCCACTACCAGATCGCGTTCGACCTGGAGGACCACAAATGAGCCAGCTGGACCTATTCGCGCCGCTTCCCGAGATGCCGCCCATGCCGCCGCCGGCGCCCAAGCCCGTCGGCGAGATCGTGGAAGGCTGGATCAAGAACTGGCCCGCCTACCACAAGAAGGGTGGCCCGATCGCAACCCTTGAGGTGACGCCGCGCGACGGCTTTACCTACGAGGCGACCATCTTCGAGATCAAACCGGGGTACCGCATCGCCGCCTGGCCGTCGGGGATCAAGCACGTAGAGTGCCCGGACGGGGAGGCGCTCTGCTTCTATCTAGCCGCCAAGCAGAACATCGTGCGGGTTGTGACGAGGGCGACGTCCGGAGGCGGCAAATGAGAGGTCGTCGCAAAGACATTGACGTAATGGCGTACGGCGCGCAGAACGCACAGGCCGTCCGTGACGCTCTCATCGCAAAAGTTGATGCGCGGCTTCTGGACGATCCCACGGACGCCGAGCGCCACCGAGAGGAAGATGTCCAGTCCGACACGATCGCGGATCTGACGGCGCGCGGCTATACGATCTTGCAGACTTCGGTTCGGTACAGGCTGATGGAATGCCCGGAATGCCACGAGATGATCCGCTGGACCGGCGACACGGGGCAGACGCCGGGAATTCCGGATCTGCTGGTCCGCAATCCCACCTGGCCTGTCGGCGCGTGGCTCGGACTGGAAATGAAGGGCAAGAAGACGCCGGTGAGCGATGCTCAGAAAACTTTGAACAAGGCCAGCGCTATTGTGATTGCGAAGACGTCGGGCCAAGCCCTGGCCTTCGTCCTCATGGCCGATACTACTTTCGGGGTGAGGAGTGAGGATGCGGAGGAAACGCGGTGAAGCGCCAATCGTCACCTTCCGAAGAAATCGTCAACTGGACCGAGCGCTACCTGTCTCGCACGCGCGACGAACACCTGCTGCTCTGGCCATGGATCGATTTCAAGCATCAGCCGGCCTGCACGATCGGAAAGACGCCTGGCGCGAAAGGCGCGGTCGTTTCCGGAACCGTGACGCCGGCGGCGTGGACGCGGCAGCTCCTGCGTCTCTGGGCCCGCACGGTCGACGCCTACATTCGCAGCGACTATGACCCGAAGTCGCTGGACGGAAAGATTATCGTTCTGAACTGCGTCAACGCGGAGAAGCTGCTCTGGGCGTACCGCGAACTGGCGGATCCGCAAATGAAGAAGACACCGGCGGCGAGCTAGCCGGCTAAGGAAAAGGAAATCGTTTATGGGTGAGATCACGGAAATCGGATGGACGGCGCGCCATCAGCATGATGGGACGGTTCTTAAGGGCGCGACCTTCAACCCATGGCATGGGTGTGTTGAGGTTAGTCCGGCGTGCGCCCACTGTTATGCTCGTGAGCTCGGGGCGCGTTTCGGCACGGCTTGGGGCCGGAATGAACCGCGCAAGTTCTTCCCCGACAAACACTGGAACCATCTTCAACGATGGGACAAAGCGATGCGCGCCAAGGGCTATATCAAGAACATCTTCGTGGCGTCGATGTCGGATCTGTTCGAAGACAACGACTACGCCGACCCAGAGACCGGACAGACGCTGGACTCCGAGCGTGGCCGCTTCTTCCAGATCGTGGAGCAGACACCGAACCTGATGTACCTGCTTCTGACCAAGCGGCCGGAGAACATGACGCGCATGGCTCCGGCGCACTGGGCGGACGCGTGGCCGCCGAATGTGGCGGCGATGACGACAGCGGAGAACCAGAAATATTACGATCTGCGCATGCTCCATCTTCTCGCTGTTCCCGCAGCCGTGCGCGGCGTGAGCATGGAGCCGCTGCTTGGGCCGGTCGATTTGGGGTTCGGCGACTGGATCCGCCTGCCAGTGGGTGTGCGCAGCGATATCCCATTCAACGCGGCGTACGCGCCAGCTGGAGTCTACCGCGCTCAGCGTAATCCGTATGGCGCACTCAGCGTCGTGGTCACCAACGGAAAGCTGCTGGGAGTGACACCGGACGAGTATGAGGTGGTCAGTAATGCGGATTGGTTCATCACGGGCGGCGAAAGCGGCCCAAACGCGCGCGTCAGCCACCCGCACTGGTTCGCTGGCATTCGCGACCAGTGCGAAGCCGCCGGCGCGTCCTTCTTCCATAAACAAAATGGTGAGTGGAAGCCGATCAGCGAGATGCCGGAGAGCGAGTACGAGACCTACTACAAGCCATGGCCAGCCGCGCTCCTGCGTCAGTACAGCGAGAGCTACCTCCGAGAGTTCGCGAGTAGGGAGTACAAGGTCCCCGTCGGCGTCGTGGACTATCACGGCAAATTCTATTCGATTGACGGTCCGCTCACGGGAGCGTTCGAAGTGATCGACGGTCACGTCGGGATGCAGATGTATCGCACTGGAAAGCACGAGGCGGGGAGGCTGATCGGCGGGCGCGAATGGAACGGGATGCCGGCGGCGCTCGGCGGAGACCTTCCGCAAACCGCGCTGACAACCGCCTGAAACAGCAGTGCGCATTCTGTACCATGCTGTATGAAACCCAGGAAACGGGGTGAGGCGCGCCGGGCGGGGGCGCTCCCCCTGTCGATGGGGAGCGCGGCGACGGAGGCAGTTTTTGGTGGAGCGCCGGCGTGAATGGCGTTCAGAGTCAGGAGGCTGTTATTGGCGGACGAACATAAAGACGTTGGGCGGCGCTATTTTCGGGGCAAACTCGGAAGCTCCTGGCATGTGGCGGACGAGGACGGGAAGCCGCTGTGCGCGACGAAGGCGAGCGCTGGGACATTCAAAACGGAGCTCAGTTTTGTCGACCGCGCGTCTGTCTGCCGGCGGTGTCAGCACCGGGTGAACGCCACGCCGCATGTTCCGCGCCCGTCGATCACGATGGCGGCGCCGCACGCGGTTTACCTCACAAAGCCGCGTAAGACCTCGGCGGATTTGGCGACGACGGAGCAGCAGATGTACCTGGCGCGCTATGGCTACGCGACTCCGATGATGGCGGCCGGAATGACGGTGAGCGAGGCGTCGGCGCTGATCGACAGCCGGCCGGGTGGGGGATAGGGCGCATGACGACGCAGATCTACACGATGGGCTACGAGGGGCGGAAGCCGGCAGAGCTGCTCCGCGTTGCCGAGCAGCTGGACGCGACCATCGTCGACATCCGCCTGCGGGCGACATCGGCGCATCCGCAGTGGCGGGAGGGCGCTCTGCGGGAGCTGCTCGGCGATCACTACGCGCGCTGCGCCCAGCTCGGCAACACGCGTTACCGGGAGCCGGCCGGCGCGGACGGCCCGCGCCCCATCGAGATTGCGGACTTCGACGCCGGCGCGGCGTACGTGCTTGAGAACTCCTGTCCGGTGATCCTGATGTGCAGTTGCCGGCAATTGACCACGTGTCACCGGCTGAGCGTCGTGCAGCTACTTTGGGAGCGGCATCGGGTTGAATGCCGGGAGCTAGATTGGGATGAGACGGGCGGCGCGCCGAAATCCGTCGGCATTTACTGGCTGGAGAAATGGCAGGACATGCAGAAGATGAAAGCCAGCTCTGGAGAAGAGATCTCATGAAAACCAAACGATTAGCGCGCGCTGCGGACGGCGTCCTTCAGGACAAAGACCCACAAGTCTTCCCGTGGGACGGGCGCGAGACATTCGTGTTCGAGACCATCCCGAAACTCATGGGGTTGCGGCCGGAGCGGGCGCTTGACTTCTACCAATACGCCGCATATTTTGCCGGTCTGCCGGACCAGATGCACCAGGAGTTCCTGGAGGAGGAAGCGCTCCGCTTTGTGGACGCGGTCGCCGCGCTGGCGCCGCAGATGCCGCACTTCGAGGCCGGGGACAAGATCCGCCCGGGCCTCGTCCGCGAATATCTCAGCCGATATCACACGATTGAATACCGCTGTAACCAGCAGGGCGGATTCGATTGGTATCTTGCGGAGGAGAGCCGCGGCGTGATCGGGAGCGAAAACGAACGGCAATGGTTGACGCTGGCCCTGGAGGCGGCGGAAATCCATATGCGGCGCAACGGCGATGCGCGAGGGCTAAAGCCATGATGATAGCCGCGATCAAAGAGAGAGCGCTCCCGCTCAATTATCGCAATGTCCGCTCCTTCCTGAACGGCCGGACGCAGATGCGCTTTCCGCTGGATCCGCAGCCCAAGCTTAGCCGATCGCTTCCCTCCGATGAGGGAAGCGTGATGGCTTTCACGGACCCTGAGCGGCCATGGATCCAGCAGCACCTCGGGCGCAAGAACGTGATCGAGATGTGTCCTTATGGCCAGTCCGGTGATCGCCTGTGGGTACGCGAGACGTTGTGGATCAGCGAGTGCGGCGAATACTTTGCCCGCCCTGTCCTCAACTGGTCGAGCCCGAACTACGATGTTCTGACACGAGATTGCTCGAAGGTTTGGTATGGGCTCCGCTATCAAGCAACAGGCTTTGATGATCCTAAATTGGATTTCGCAGAGTTCGAACACATGACAACGGGCTGGTCTAACAGAGGCCACAGAAGAAAGCGGACAGGTGAGTGGGTTGAGGCGTTCGACCTCAGTTTCGCCGACGTTGATACGCAGGAGAAAATCCAGCCTTTCAAGGGCAATGTTGTGCGAAAAGCTTACCAGGCAGAGTTTCGCAAAAAGTTCTCCAGTATGCCCCGCGCGGCGTCTCGCCTCCTTCTGGAGATCGTCTCGATTGACGTACAGCCGCTCCAACAGATCGAGACAAGTGTGAGCGACTGTCTCGCCGAAGGCGTCACTGCTGAAGTTCAGGATCCGAACGACCCGTTCGGCACGATCTATCGCGTTCCGTTTGATCCCAGCGGCAAAGGCCATCGCACTGCGTGGTGTCCCTTTCAGCGCTGGTGGGATATGGATCACGCGAAGCATCCCGAAGTTCTGTGGGACTGCAACCCGTGGGTGTATGCGCTGGAACTGCGGAGCGTGGAGGCGTGACCGACGAGCAGAAACAGGCGGTCCGCGTCCTCAGCGAGTGTCGCGCCTGGAATCCGTGGCATCGGACGCGCATCGACAACTGGGCGACGACGCTGATCGCCGATCCGGACGCCTGGATACCGTCGTACGAAGTCCGCGCGCTCCTCCGGATGCTGCATACCTACCGCCGACAGCATCATCTTTGCCGCTGCGAGATCTGCTTTGGCACTTTGATCGGCAAGCTGCAGGAGCCGACGCAGTTTTCACTTTTCGAGACGAATGAGCGGTGACGGCGGCCGCGTGGCCGCATCGAAAGGAATCGAGAAACATGGACCTAGCTTTTACCAAAGAACAGATCGCCGAAGGGCTTTCGTAATACCAGCAAGCGCTGGGCAACATCGCCAAAGCAAAGGCGCACAGTGAGGACTTCCTCGTGGCCAGCGACGCGGCCGACGCCGCACAGGACCGCCAATACAAGGCGATCCAGGCGCGATCCATCGCCTTCGAGATCTACCTGGAAAAGGGAAAGGAATATGTGGGGGCGTTTCTGGAGACGGAGCGGGAACTGCGCGGATCCAGCGAGGATCTGCACCTGGCGATTTTGGCGATCCGCAAGCTGACCCGTGAGGGATGTGTGAACTCGCTGGCGATCAGCGCGCAGCAGAAAGCGGAACTCGAAGCGCAGATCGCCCTCCTGAACTCCCTCGTTCCTGTTCCGGACAGCTTGGCGCCCGATCGGCGCAACCATCTGAATTGAAGGACTGGAGAAGGCCGATGATCAGCGAGACCGCGATATCAAGACTGCCTAAGGATGAGCCAATCCTGATGATCGAATGGAGCCAGGAACCCGGCGATGTGTTGATCGCGGACTACTTCCTGTGTTTGCCGATACGTGAAGGCGACGTCCGTAGCGAAGGCGAGCATTTCTCGGACGGCGTTCTACGGATCGTCATGGGCTCCACACGTTGTACAGGCCCCATCAGCAAATACGTTCACGAGGGCGAAGTTTCAGCGCCGTACCGAGACGGCCGTCACATTGAGTGGGACGCTCTGCGGCTGAACCTGCGCGCCTTCGCCGTCTTTGGTGATGACGTGACGCGGATCCTGCCGGCGGAAGACGCTTGGAGCCCACCTGCCGGCGAGGCGGAATATGCCCTGCGCCTGACGGGAACGCAGGCGCGCGTGATGGACCGCGCGCTCGAACTATACGCGGCGGTCCACCGGAGCCACCTAGGGCAACTGGAGCAGTCGCTCCAGCGAACGCTTTGGGAGGCGGAGAAGATCTGCGGGGACCTGACGCCGGAAGAGACGGCGATCTGGAACACGCGTGGCCGTGACATGAATGTGTTCCGATCTCTGCTGCAAGGGCTCCAACAGCTCATCCCGTCCAGTTATACCGTGCCTGAACTCCAGGAAGAGGCGCTACGCGCGAGCGACATGCGCCAGTCGTTTCGCCATCAATTCTGGCAAGAGCATCCGCTGCGCGTCGGGGACTGGACACAGGTCATCCCAGAAGGCGATCAGCCAGCCATCGCAGTTCAGCTCGTACGAAAGGATCAGACATGACCGCTGCTTTAGACTTCGAACCGCTCTGCGCCATGAGCGATGACTCCGTCATTATCGGCGCATTCGTCCAGGGCCATATCTGCGAGAACCATTTCCGAGAGGCGTTACGTGATGAGCTGGCCAAGCCCATCGGCGGCTTCGATTATATGGACGAGGAGGAGCGGGCGACCGTGCTGTCGGCGCCGGTGAAGCATCAATACTTTCACGAAATCAACGACGAGGCCAGCGATACAACGGTTTACTACCCGGTATCCGCAGGCGATCATTCGGCCTATCCGGTGACGGTGACGTGGTGGGAGAGCCAGGAATGAAGCGCTATGAGTGAGTATGCCGAAATAGCCGCACTTTACTCTGACGGCGGTGTGATCAGCAAGAACCCATCCCCGATCGGTGGGACATGGGCCTGGTGCCAGGTAGATGCGAGTGGCGAGCGTCTCCTTCACGCGAGCGGCGTTGTGCGTCCATTCATGAGTGATGGCCAGGGTGGTCGTCTGCCAGTCACAAACAACAATACAGAGATGATCGCGCTGACGCGCGGACTCCTCTCACTTCCAGAGGGCTGGAGCGGCACAGTCTATTGCGACAGCAAATGCGCGCTGGGCTGGACGTTCTGGGGCTACAAGCATGAGAATGTGCCGACGCCACTGATCGAGAAGGCGCGCGCCGCCGTCGCCCGGCTAGGCAAAGTCGAAACCGTGCTGCTCGACGGTCACCCGACTGCGGCGCAGATCGCCGCTGGGACGGGCAAGCGTGGTCAACCCGTCAGCATCCACAACAAGTTCTGCGACGAGGAGTGCACGAAGGCGGGCGCGCCCTACAAGGTGCCCATGGCGGCAAAGGCTAGCCCCAGCCGGGAACGAGTTCGAGAGACGGTAATGGGATGAACGAGGAGAAACAAGCAATGACAACTGGTGCGATCGCGGAGACGCCGATCTTTAACGACCCGATTCCCGGGCTTACCGAAGGCCGCGTCGTTCATTACGTGCTAGACAAGGGTCCAAGCGCAGGGCAGATCCGCCCAGCCTTCGTCGTCCGCGTCTGGAACCGGACTTCGACCGATAAGGCAAGTCGCGGCTGCGTACAGCTGCAAGTGTTCACAGACGCTCCGAACGATCAACTTGAAAACGTGGTGCACCGATCCTCCGTGCTCTACGACGACGGACCGGAGCCGGCGCTGGGAACGTGGCGCTGGCCGGCGCGCGCATAGCGGACGCCGGCACTTAAGGAGTGACGGGAAATGCCGACACAATATCGGATTACTCCGATGGACGCTTTGAAGGATGGCGATGAGTTCGTGCGAATCGCGAATTACCCCGTCCTTCTGAAAGACATTCCAGGAAAGCGCGAGGGCGACCAGTTTACGCCGGACTACTCAGGCCGGCGTATCCCCGTTCATCACATGGAGATGCAAGAGGGCGGATGGCTCAAGGAGATCGCGGCGCCATACATCTTAGATGACGAGGAGGAGCCGTGAGCCAGATGGACCTTTTCGCGGAGCCGGACCCAGCCCCGCCCGCGTCAGCGGCAGGGTTAGCCGCGCCGCTGACGATCGACGCCTGGACGAAGACGCCGCGCTCAATTCGCGGCGCGGCGCCGCTCCCGACGCTCCTGCGGATCTGCGGCGACGATCATGAGTACGCGGCGGCGCGCTTCGTCCTCGCCGCCGGCTGCGGCCTTGGAGAATGGCCGTCGCGGGACGCTTGCGTACTCGGGCCAGCTGGTGACCGAATGACATTGTACGATGCGGTGGGAGCGCGCCTCGCGACCCGGACAGGGGACTGAAATGGGATTGATTACGGAAACGGATCAGCAGATGGCGGAAGCCGAGCAAAAGATTATTGAATTGCAAGCGCAACTCGCTGACACCCGACGCACACATACGGAAAATCTCAACGATATTTGGCAAATCGTCTATCCCGATCATCCGGACCTCTGGGACTACCCATGGATGGTGATTCGTCATATTCGCGCCTACGTGGAAGAGCGCGACATGATGATCGCCGACCTGGTGGCCATGCTGCGAGAGGAGCGCGCGCTGCGCACGCCGGCACAACCCGGGGAGAGCGTAATCCGCCGCGTCGCCTGCCTTCTGCTAAGAGCGCATGGCCACACGAACAGCGAAATCCTCTTGATGCACGACGAGGACCGCGCCGGATTCGAAGCCGACGCTGAGCGGCTCCTCTACAACCATGTGGTCCTCACGCGCGCTGAGCATAACGAACTGCTGCGATATGCGCGGACGAAAGAGGGACGCGCCAGGCGAGTGGCGGAGATGGCCGACGCGATGCTGGCCATCAATGCGGGAGAGGCGCTGGAGACGGCGCTGACATCCACGCAAGCGGTGGACTGCACCGGGAAGACGAGCGGAGAGAAAAGTGATCAAGTCAGCTCCTAAGCGTGCTATGCGCAATCTGACGGAGGCGACGATTCGGTTGATCGAGATCCATCACGATACCAGCTGGCCGGCGCCGAACTGGCGGTGGGCCGTCGCCGCGAAGCCGCCGGGGCATAAACAGTTTCGCGGCGTGGCGTCTGGATTTGAGGCGACGCCGGAGACTGCCCTGAAGATTGCCCAAAACGTGAAGCGGCTCGAAGAACTGGAAGAGGAAGCAGCAAAACCGTGATCCGTAATCCTTCGAACAAACCCGGTTATATCCCGGCAATCTCGCTCTGGGAGCCCTGGGCAATCCTGATGGCGCTGGAAGAGAAGCGCAACGAAACGCGCGGCTGGGGGACCGCCTACCGAGGCCCAGTGATCATCCATGCCAGCCAGCAGTTCACGCCGGAGCAGCGCGAGATCTGCTGGGATCAACCCTTTCGCGAGGTCTTTCTCGCCACGATCTTCGCGGATGTGGATTGGTCGCTGCTGGGCGGTCTCAGCGCGCCCGCCTACGACAAGATGCTGCGCGAACGGATGATCTGCCGGGCGCTGCTCTGCGAGGTCAATATCGTCGACTGCCGGCAGACGATTTCCAAAGCGGCCGCCCGGCATCGCTACGGCGAGTACGAGACGGCGTTCGGCGACTACAATCCGGGGCGCTATGCGATCGTGACGGAGTTCGTGCGGCGGTTCGAAGAGCCAATTGAGTACAGCGGCCAACAGGGCTGGTTCAGTGTGCCGGAGGAGCTGGTGCGATGAGCGGCAATCATGGGACGACGGGAGTTCTCTTCCCGCCGTCCCGGTCGGGCTATGTACGGGCATCCAAGCACTGGTACACCGGGCGGGACGGAAATCAGGAGTGTTATGCGATCCGCAGTCGCCACTATAGCGCCGTCAAAAACCGTCGCCCACGTCAGCGTCAGTTTGTTGGGCCCGGCGCGCGCATCGTGCTGATCGCCGGCAATGGAACGGCGATCTTCATCTGGCGCAAAGAAGACTTTCGGCAGGATGGTCAGATCGGCGTCAACTGCGTCGCGTTTCGCAATGAGGGAGGAGTACTCAGTTCCTCGCTGATCACGGAGGCGGACGAAGTGGCGTGGCGACGCTGGCCAGGCGAGAGACATTTTACATTCGTGAATGCGTCGGCTGTCCGGCCCAAGGAGCATCCTGGACGGTGTTTTCTCATGGCTGGCTGGACGCAGTGCGGCGTCAGCAAAGCCGGATTATTGATTTTCGAACGATTAATGTGAATCGATTTATTCTTGTGAACGGAAGCGAATGAACACGGACGATCAGCCAGAACAAGGGCGCAAAAATCGGCGCACGGAAATCCCGAACATCGTCTACGAGATGCGGCTCGACCCGTTCGCGTTTGCCCTCTATTCCCACGTCGTGAAAACAGCTGGCGAGGACGGCGTCTGCTACAAGAGCACGGAGACGCTCGCCGAAGAAGCGGTCATGAGCGCGGGGAAAGTCAGCGCGAGCAAGAAGATCCTCTTTGCGCCTCGTGAGGAGCTGGGCGGGAAGTCGCTGCTTGTCTGCGAGAAGAAGGCTGGACGCCACGGAGGCAGCCCCAAACACCATATGCGCGTCGTCGACGTCTGGCCAGATAACAAGATCTTCTGGGACGAGATCGCGGAGCGGCGCACGGCAGGCGCGAAAGTCTCAGGTTCACAATGTGAACCTGGCAATGAAGACGACGAACATCTGAATGCGCAAACGCCCGCGCCACCCTCACAGGATGAACGTGAGAGCGTCCCACGTTCACAATATGAACCTGCAGGTTCACCACATGAACGTGCAGGTTCATATTGTGAACGTGCAGGTTCACCACATGAACGAATCAAGACTCCTGGGATTAAGACTCCGGGAATCAAAGAAGATTCAGAACGTGCGTCTTCCGGCGAGGCGCCGCGCGGGGCTGGCGCCCGGGTTTCGTCTCAGGGAGGTGCTGGGGGAGCTGAGCCGGATGACGACGATCCTGTCGTCCAGGCATGGCCTCATCTGCGATCGTCGCGGGGTGGTCCTCAGCAAGGTCCCCCGGTGCCGGCTATCCCCCCAGGCGAGCCGGGGTATTCGCCGCCGGCGCCGCTGACGAGGCGCGAGGAGTTCAAGGCGCGCTATCCGCTCACGACCTCGCCCCAGGCCGTGGACGCTGCATGGGCCGAGGCGTCTCCCACGGAAGCGGACTGGGACAAAATCGAAGCCGCCCTGGCGCCGCTGGCGGCGCGGCCTGTCCAGGCTCGTGAGCGCAGCACGCTCACGACGCCTCAGAAGTGGCTGCGGGAACGACGCTGGGAGTGGACGGCACCTTTCCAATCACTGGAAATCTATCGGCGCGACCATGATCCAAAAGCTGGCCGCGATCGGGATCCGAAGGCGAGGGATGGGCCGGGGCGAGGCGCGTATAATCAGCCGCGCGGCGTAGGATGGGGCAAGAAAGGGGGAGCAGATGGAGCAGGCAAACAGGGAGAAGCAGACTCGTCCGGCGCATGGAAGTCAGCCCACAAGCAGGCACACGAAATCTGAGCAGCACACAAAATTTGAAACCGCCGGTGGCGCGCTGCTCGATCAAATCGGGCAGTGGATCCAGGAAAGCGGCGTGAAGCCGATCCTTGGCCGAGATAATGCTGCGCGGCCGGAAGATAAACCCTTCGAGGAAACTTGCCCAGCTGGCCTTATGCGCCGATTGGAGGAAGCGCGCCAGCGTAAACCCGAAGGGCCGCCGACACCGGAAGAATTGCGGCGCCGCGCGGAGGCTCGCGAGCACGGCGTCCGCCGTGACGGACGGACGGCCGGCATTCCCGAGCGGATGCTAACGGCAAACTTCAGCACAGCGGAGACTGGGCTGCCGCTGATTCTCCGTAAACCAGATGCGGATTGCCAGTGGAACTGGCGCGCCTACCAGCTCTGTTTCCAGATCGCGGATCAGTGGCAGAGGGACTGGAACGTTCGCTTCAACGGCCTGGTGCTGGCGTCGCCGGGGAAGGGGCCGGGAAAGACCTATTTCATGTACGCTCTGGTGATGGCGCTGATCCGCGAAAAACGCGCGAAGTGCCGGGTCGTCAAGACCGTCGAACTGCTCGACAAGTACCGGGAAAGCTATCGGAACGGAGGCGGCTGCGCCCAATCATCTTTCCAGATCTTCACGGAATTTGCGACGGCGGATGTGCTGCTCCTGGATGATCTGGGCGCCGAGTCGATCCGCTCCGACGAAAACGGCGGCTGGGCCAGAGAGCAGTTTTTCAAGCTCATGGATTATCGCTATGAGCGACGACTGACGACGCTTGCGACAACCAACCTGACGAAGGATCAGCTGCGGGCGCACTACGGCGAGAGAACAGTTTCCCGCCTGCTCGGGCTCTGCGCATACGTGGTTATGGACGGCCCGGACTACCGGCAGACGGAGTTCGACGCCAACGACGAGAACGTTGATCCATTTTCAGTACAGGAGTGAGGTGAATATCTTGCTGACGGAAGAGTGCCCAGGCTGCGGATACGACGTTCCTTTGCTCGTGCAGATCGCGGGCCTCGGGCGTCGCTGCCGCAACTGCGCCTCGCTGCAAGCGCATCGATTGCTCGCCGACGGCGCTGCTGAGCGCGCCCGGGCAGGGCACATCTACCAGATGGCGATCAATCTTCAGGCAGATGGTCAGAGCCTTCAAGCGCTGGTGATGGACGAGGCTCAGTGGGAGCCACGGACGCAGAAGGGAGAATGCAACGATGGTAGCATCAAGTAACAGAGTGGCCGAGGCGGACAGGTCAATTGAACTCGGCGCCGAGTTCAGCGCGGACCGCAGATATCGCTACTCGCTCTGGCGAATGTGGGGGGCGGAGGCGCCGTTGATGTTCGTGGGTCTCAATCCATCGACCGCTGACGAAAACGAGGATGACAACACGATCCGCAAATGCCGGGGCTTCGCGCGGCGCCTGGGGTATGGCGGGTTGATAATGGTCAACCTCTTCGCATACCGAGCGACGGATCCACGCGAGATGAAGCGCGCGGCCGATCCGATCGGCGCGGAGAACGACGAGAAGCTGATCGCTGCGGCTGGCCGCGCCGGCGGCATCATTGCGGCCTGGGGCGCACACGGCGAGCACATGGAGCGGTGCTATGCTGTCCACTCGCTTCTGACGTCGAACGGCTTTCGCCTTCAGTACCTGGCTCTCACCAAAGACGGGCAGCCGCGCCACCCACTGTATTTGCCGGGGCATTTGGAGCCCAAGGAGTTCTGATGTTATCGACCGGGTTTGGACAACCACACACGCCGGAGCAAATTGAAGAGGCCGCGCGGACCGGCGAGCTGCCTGCGCCTCCGCCGCATGTCGAACGCGAAGATGTCTTTACGGCTCATTACCTGTATATCGTGTATCGACGGACGCGCGACGGGATGGCGGACGTTCGTCCGTCGCTGGGCGAGCTTCAGATGTCGGGGCTGACGCGGATCACGTGCCGGCGGTACCGGAAGCATCTCGAAGAGACGATGGGGCGTCCGACACCGGTCAACGTAGACGCGGTGTTGCCTTATCCTCTGCCGTACCGCAGCGCGGAAGACGTTTTCCGAGAACATTACATCTATCATAACAATCGGCGGACCAGCGGCCGGATGTTCGTCACCCGTCCAACCGTCGAAGAGCTGGCGGAGACGAGTAATATCCCGGAGCGTACCTGCGAGGAGTATCGCGAGCGCCTGGAAGCGGAGATGGAGACGCTGAAGGCGGCTTAAAAGCCGCCTACTATGCTCAAAATGTGGGGAGTCCACATTTTGAGCATACCAATTAAGCGTTCACTATAGACAACGGATGTTCGCTATGCGATAATTTAATCACTCCAGCATTGAGGACGGCCCTTCACCACCTGGAAGGCTCGCCGTTCCTGGAGTAATATGTGACGATTGGGGCGGTCGTACTTTTCACAGGGTCGCCGCTCCGAATTTGATCCGGTTGCAGACAGGACTGTCTCCCGCGCTTCGCTGAACCGAACAAACAACGAAGGCCGCTCCAGCGGCGAACCCTGGGGAGATCGATCCCCACGAGAGAGGCGCAACAGATTAGCGCTTGTTACGATTGATTTTTCAGAATTATTGATCGATGAATAATTGATCTTCCTGCCTTCTCACCAACGGATCGCGTGATCCCAGATCCACAGGCGGGGGCGTTCCAATCCGGAAGCCCTCGCTAAACACTCCGATATCATTCATAAGCCGTCGCTAGATCTCGACGTTAAAGATCGGATGCTGCTGGACGCACTCACGGTTACCCGCCGTAAGTGCATCTTATTTTTTGCCTGATTTTTGTCTCCGCCCTTCTTCTTCCTCAAGCGAGGCCCTCATGACTGCTACTCAATTCGTAATCTACTACCCCAATGCGACGGCGGCGGGGATGGCGCTTTTGCTCAAGATGCCCATCGATCGCGCCCGCAAGGAACTGCGGGCCGCGCGCGCCTGGAACGCAGCCCCGCTGAGCCGCCGGTTCGAAGGGACGCGTAAAATCGCGGCGCTGGAAGTAGGAATGGGATATCAGACCGTTTCCACCTCGCGCGGTATCGAAAAAGCATACCGACCGTATACTCAGGCGGAGATCGATCGCAACGCCAATCTCGTTAAGCGCGAGATCCCGATGATCAAGCTCCAGATCTCCGATCACCACGCGGTCATTGACGGCACTGAAGATGTGATTGTTGAGCCTTGTGTGCTTGGCAAGCAGCTTCCAGACCCTGACCGACTCCCCTTCAAGTGCGCTCACGACGGCATTATGGGCGAGATGATCCAGAACTCCCGCGTCGCCCAGCGATCGGCGGCGGCATGATGCCTGCTTACCTCCCATCTCTCATTTTGCTGATCTTATTTGCGGCGTCGATTGTCTGGGCGATCTGGCCCGGGGGCGGCGACCCGCCTGCCGCCGTCTGAGCGCCGGAGTCTCCCATGCCCCGAGTGACCCAGAAATTGTGGGAAGAGCTGGTGGCGCGGGAGATCTCGCCGGCCACGGCCGCTGGCCGGCTGGGATGCAGCGAAGTGTACGCGGCGTCGGAGATGGATCGTGTTCGAAAGATCGTCCGTGAGCGCGCGGCGCGCGCCGAAGCGGACCGCCAGCTGAAGACGACCTGGAACTACAGAGGATAGGGGCAGACATGCGGACACGTTCAATCAGTTCGATGCAAGCGGCGATTGTCCAGCTGGCGATCGCGGGAGCCGCCGCGCAGGCCTTCGTTCGCGACGGAGAGCGGGCATCCATTCGCGCCTCCATGCCTATTACCTATTATGTTCCCTACCGCGCGCCGGCGACGCCGATCCTGAGGCGCCGTCAGCGACGTCCATCCCGGGCAGAGCAGACAGCGCCGGCGACGTGGACGGGCATCGTCACGAACCTCGCGGCGCGAAACAAGCGGATCCGTCGGCAGGCGAGGAACCTGGCGCACCAGGCGCGAGGCGGATATGCAAATCGGTGAACCCGTCGTAATTCGCGGCGTGGTCACCGGGATGTGGCTCAGCAAACCGGACACGGTTCCGAGCTTTCGAGCAGCTAGCGCGCCGGAAACCTTGATGATCCGAGTTCGGACCCCTTCTGGAATGATCATCGATACCCCGCAAGCAAATATGACAGCCGCTCCGCTGATACCCGCTGCCGACCAGACTCCCATCACGGCGCCTCGCAAAAGACCTCGCCGGCGTCCCTACAACATTGACGCGTAGTTCAGCGGTCGTAGATCAATCATTTACCTGGCATCCGAGGCACGCGTGAGGCGGTAGCTCTCGGATCGCAAGCCGTTACCCGCTCCCGCTGAAGATACAGCGCGTACCGGGCCAGATCCGCTTCTCTCATGTAGATCGGTGTCTCTAATGCCGGCAACACAAAGACAAATCGAGCGCGCAATCCTTCAGCGGCCGATGCCGCCGGATCATCTTCAGCATAGCCGCATGCACGTCGGCTTCAAGCCAGACGACGATCTGCTCGAATGGGTGAAGCGCGCGATCCTGAGTGAAGCCGGTCCGCTCTTCAATCCCGCGCACAAGCATCTGCGAGACGCGTCGCTCGCGTTTCTGTGGACCAACGCGCCGAACTCGCGCGGTGGCCACGCCGTCGCCGGTATGACCGAGAAGCCGATCAGCCAGGGCAATAAATGGGCGAAGGCCCGCCATGACCTTCAGATGGATCAATGGTTCGGCCGCAACATCGAATACCTCATCACGCTGGACGCCGTGTACGCCGCCGAGAATCCGGACATCAATTTCTGCGCTCTGATCGACCACGAGCTATACCATATCGCCCACAAGCGGGATAAAGACGGCGGCCTCGCGTTCAACAAGGAAACGGGCAATCCGGTCCTGACGCTCGTGGGCCATGACGTTGAGGAGTTTGTTGGCGTCGTTGAGCGCTACGGCCCAGGCGCCGCCGCCGGCGCGACCGCTGAGCTCGTGCGGGTCGCGAACCTGCCGCCGCTGATCGGCGCGGCTCAGATCAAAGCGGCGTGCGGTAACTGCCTGCGTCTCGTTTAGGGGCTGAATGACTATGGCTGAACCACCCAAGCGGGGGCGTCCTCGTAAAACCGCCAGTGCCGTCGCGGTGAAAGTACCTGCTAAGTCGGCTCCGAAAAGTAAAGCGGCCGCGAATCCGGCGCCGGAAGCAATCGCCGCTCCGAAGCCGTCGCGCGCCCTGCCAAACGAGATCCTTCTTTATATCATCGAGCGCCTCGCCCAGTGGGCGGGGCCTTCCGAGATCCAGAAAGAGATCGCCGAGCTTTGGGACGGCCGTGACGTGGCCAAGTCCACCATCAACCGCTACAACCCCCACACTGCGCAAGGCGACAAAGAGCTTCCTGACGATCTGAAAGCCTTGTTCGCCGAGCGCCGGCGGCTTTTCGTCGAACGCGTCGACGATATCCCGATCGCCCATCAGGCGGTTCGCCTTCGAGAGCTTCAAAGCGTTGTGGATCAGTCCAAAGAGGCGGGCAACAAAGGCATGCTGATGCAGGCGATCGAGCAGGCGGCGAAAGAACGCGGCGGCATGTTCACCAATCGCCGGGAACTGACGGGCAAAGACGGCGGGCCGGTTTCGTTTGTCAATGAAACGCCGCCTCCCGAGCTTGCCGTTCTCAGCGATGAGGAATTAGCCGCTCTTGAAAGCATCAACGCCAAAATCTTCCACGGCGGCGACGCAGAGCCAGGCGCCGCCGAGTAAGCCGCTCGCCGTCGACCACGCCGGCAAATCCGTGACGATCTGGACGCCGGCCCAGCTTGCCGCTGAGCGACGGCGTCGCAACATTATTGCTTCCCGTGCTCACCTGCGTGATTTTGTCCAACACTCCTGGCATATCATCGAGCCGGGAATGCCGCTGATCAATAACTGGCACGTGGACTGCATCTGCGACCACCTGGAAGCAGTCACTCTCGGACATATCCGCGATCTGTTGATCAACATCCCCCCAGGCCACATGAAATCGCTGCTCGTCAGCGTCTTCTGGCCCGCATGGGAATGGCTCCAGAATCCGATGGAGCGCAGCCTCTTCTCCTCGTACGCGGTAGACCTCGCTATCCGCGACAGTGTCCGCTGCCGCGACCTCATCACCTCGGACTGGTACCGTGACTGGTTCGCGCCCGCCTGGGAGATGAAGGGCGACCAGAACGTAAAGTCCTGGTTCCAGAACAGCGAGACGGGCTTCCGCTTTTCGATGTCCGTCGGCGGCCGCGCAACGGGCTTTCGCGGAAACAAGATTGTCGTCGACGACCCCCTGAACGCCAAGGAGATGCACTCAAAAGCCGCGCGCGACGAGGCAATCTTCTGGTGGGACAAGGTGATGCCCACGCGTATCAACGATCCGCGCGGCGGCAAGCGCGTCGTGATCATGCAGCGACTCCATGAGGAAGACCTCTCCGGCCATATCCTGGCCAAAGGAGGCTTCGAGCACCTTTGCCTGCCGTCCGAGTTTGAACCGGAGAGGCGATCGCGCACATTCGTCGTGATCGACAGCGACCGCTCCGAGTTCTGGGTGGATCCGAGGCAGGAGTACGGCGAACTGCTCTTTGGCGAGATGTTCACCAAGGAGGTTCTCGCCAAGCTCAAGAAAGATTTAGGGGAGACGGACTTTGCCGGGCAGCATCAGCAAAGCCCAAGGCCCGCCGCCGGCATCATCTTCAAAAAGCACTGGTGGCGCTTCTGGGTGCCGCAGGGCATGCTCGGCAAGTATCCGCCCGTCACCACCGTACTCGAAGACGGCAAATTCTACGACTGCCCCGTCGTAGAATTGCCTGAGAAGTTCGACCAGCAAATCCAGTCGTGGGATATGTCCTTCAAGGACAGCATCGGCTCCGACTTTGTTGCGGGACAGGTATGGGCGCAGCTCTTGGCGGACGCCTTCCTTCTTGACCAGGTCCTGGAGCGACTGGACTTTACGAAGACCATCGCCGCTGTCCGCGCGATGACGGAGAAATGGCCGCTCGCGCTGACCAAGCTCGTGGAAGATAAGGCGAACGGCCCCGCAGTTATCTCCTCGCTCCAGAAGGAACTCGCTGGGATTATTGCCGTCGAGCCGGATGGCAATAAAGTTGTACGCGCTCATGCCGTGACGCCGATGATCGAGAGCGGCAACGTCTACCTGCCGCATCCGCTGATCGCTCCCTGGGTCAACGCGCTTCTCAGCAGCCTGACCGGCTTCCCCAACGCCGCGCACGATGACGATGTCGACGCGCTGACGCAAGCGCTGCGCCGATTCGCCTTCGCCGTCAGCAGCTGGGCGCAGAACAGCGACCTGCTGGAATGGCTGCGCGAGCAGAATGGGACGTGAGCCCCATCACAGAATGGATCATCATGCGTTTCCCATGGTCAAAACAAGAAACGGCGGCGACGGATGCGCCGCCGCCCATTGATGTCGAGGCCATCGCGCGATCGGCTGCGAACGCGGCCGCGCGGGAAGTGATGGCCACCGCCGCCGACACGCTGGTCCCGCAGATCGTGGAGCGGGTAACCGAGCACGCGAACTCCGAGGCGGCAAAGACGCTGTCGGAGGGCATCGAGCGCGCAATGACGAGCGCTCTTTCGCCGCTGATGGCTCCGCAGCCTGGCGTCGGCGGCGGTCCTACGGGCGTCTACGCCTACGACAACCCTATTTGGTATTCGACGCCTCAGGCGCCCCAGCGCCGTCCTGGGTCCAAAGTCACGGTCGACACGCTGCGTCAGCTCGCGGAGTCGTACGATATTCTTCGCTCCTGCATTCAGCACCTGAAGCGCGAAGTGAGATCGGTCCCCATTCAGATCGTGGCGCGGGACGCGAAGCAGGCGGAGCCGCTCGCCGCGAAGATCGCCGAAGCAGAGGAGTTCTTCAAGCGTGAAGGAGGCCTCGGCGGCTTCAACCGGAAGCGATCGCATTTCGAAGGCGCAATCCTGGAGGATTTGATCGTCGTGGGCGCCGGGGCCGTCTTCTTCCATCCGCGCCGCGATGGGATGCTGTTTCAGGCCGTGGAAGTGGACGCGGCGACCATTCGCCCCCGCATGGACGCCTATGGGTGGCCGGGCCCGAACGATCAGATCTGGGAGCAGTGGATCCAGGGCGTTCTCGTCAGCGGGTACACGGCGGCTCAAATGGAGTATGCAGGCCTCGCCGAGAACACGCGAAGTTTCAGCCCATATCCCGCCTCGCCGGTCGAATGGCTCGTGATGACGATCAACGCCGCGCTGCGCGCGGACAACTGGGACTTATCCTTCTTTACGGACGGCAGCTCACCCTCCGACGTCTTCTCCGTGCCGGAAGGCTGGACCGCCGACCAGATCAAGGTCTGGCAGTCGCACTGGGACGGCATGCTCTCGGGGGACACGGCCGCGCGGCGCAAAGCCAAATGGGTGCCGTCCGGATCCGCGAAGGTCGGTAACCCCACGCGCACCGATCAGGACTTCGACGGCTTCAAACTGTGGCTCCTACGCCGCACCTGCGCGATCATGGGAGTTCAGCCGGCTTCGATCGGTTACGCCGGCGAGCAGTACAAGGTCTCCCAGGAAGGCAGCATGGAGTCGACGTCCGCGTTCGGCGCCGGCGTCCTCCTGGAGTGGCGCAAAGAACTCTACGACGACGTTCTGGAGCGGCTAGGGTTCAAGGAACTCGAAGTCAAGAACATCAACAGTCGAGAGGAAAAGGCGCAGGAGCGCGCCGAGCGGAACAAGGTTCTGGTCGGCGTCCCGCAAAAGACGATCAATGAAGCGCGCAAAGAGGAAGGGCTCGATCCCGTCGTCGGCGGTGACGAGATCCTGGTTCCAAACACCTTTATCACGCTCTCGGCCGCCATCAAGCCACCTCCGGAGACGACCGACGCCGGCGGCGACGCCCCGCCCGGCATCGCGGATGCTCTGGCGCTGGACGCAGAATCGCAAAAGGTTACGACCGAAAAAGACACTTCCGAAGACAAAGGTACTTCAAAAGGCAATGAATAATACGTCAGACCAATAAGACGTCACAGGTTATTCATCCATCAATAATTCGATACAGCAGCCGCTCCCATTTCGGAGGCGGCTGCTTTGATTCCGGCTTCGCGCACCGCGCTCCGGACCGACCGGCGCAAAGCGCGCAGGAGACACTTTTATGACGTTCGTCAAAGGCAAGCCGACTTTTCTCTACTATCCGATCACCCGCGTTGATGAAGCGGAGCGCATCGTCGAAGGTTACGCCTTCGTCAATGAAGTTGTCGACGGCGAAGGCGGGGTGCGCCTGAAGCGCTCGGCGATGATCGATGCGACCGCCGACTACATGAACTGGGGCGCGCTGCGCGAGATGCATGGCTCCAACGCCGCCGGCACGATGGTGTCCGTCGTATGGGACGAGCGCGGCGCCTTTGTCCGCGCCAAAGTCGTCGATGATGCGGCCTGGAAAAAGGTGACCGAAGGGGTTTATAAAGGTTTCTCGGTCGGCGTCGCGCCAAAGGTCATGCGCGGACTTGATGTGGAGAAGTGTCTCTGGGGTGAAACGAGCCTGGTGGACCGTCCGAAAGACACCGATGCTAAGTTCCTGTGCTTCCGCGCGGAGACGATGACGGACGAGATCGAGATTGATCAGTTGGACGAAGCCACGGTCATCGCGATTAAAGCCGCCGAAGCGGGGGACGAGACCCAGACCAGCGAGCCCCACACTAGCGAGACTCAAATTGAGGAAGTTCCGACCGAGGAAATTCAGCCCACCGTTGGCGACGAACCTCCCGCGGCTTCCACGACGGAGGAAAACGAGGCGTCAGATCTTCAGCGCGCTGAAGATCTGGTCGTTACCGAGGTTCTAGTCGTGGAAGCTGTCGCCCCCGCGTCCTTCTCGGCCCGCATGAGCCAGGACGCCATGTGGGAGTACGGTTACGAGGCCTCCGATGCGCTCTTCAGTGCGCTACTGGATATCGCTTACACGGATTTGCCCAACAAGGAGGATCTTGCGCGGGCGTCAATCGAGCAATTCACCAATTACATCGTCCCCATGGTCGCAGGAAGCTCGCTCCCGAAAGAACGCCGGGCCGTCACTTCGGAAGTTGTCACCGGGGCAATTGATCCGGCCCTGACCCGGGGCCAAGGGGGCGAGAACCCGGAAACTGCGCGGATCGCCCGCGTGGAAGGCGATTTGGAGGCCGATCGCAGTCGATCGAACGCCGCCTTCAATCGTTTGGACGGCGTGGACAGTACTCTGAGCCGCCTCCAAGGCGAATTCCTTGGGCTTGAGGGGACTGTGACCACAGTCAAAACCGATCTCACCGGCATCCTGGAGCGCATCGCCAATCTCGAAAAAGCTCCGATGCCGTTGATTGCGCCGATGCGCGGCGGCGCGCATAACGGCGGCGAACGATCGTTCACCGCAAATACCGATCCTGATGCGCCTCAAAACGGCGTGACGAAAGAACTGCTGCAACGCCGCATGGAGCAACTTAAGGATCTGGTTAACGAGCCCGACGCCGCCAAACGTGAGGCCGGCGCCGTCGAGATGCAGCAGATCAAAATGGCGCTCCAGCGGCTCGGCTAACTTCTCTTCACCTTCGCTTCACTCACATCCCTTTCGCACCCACCGCCCAGGTCAATATTGACCTGGGCCTTCTTATGAGTTCGGTGATCACGCCGGACGGAGACTATTCAATGAACGTACGAATGGAAGGCCACCTTCCCGAACTCGGTCTTCAGGCCGGCTTTTTCTCTCCGAACCAGTACAACAGTTTCACGCCTGGTCAGTCCATTCCCATCATCACGCGCGGGCTGGATCAGTCGCTGATGTCCACGGAGCAGTTCGAAACGATGGGCAAGCTCCAGCGCGGCGAGTTCACCGGCGATGTCAACAGCGTCCTGGTCCAGCTGGGCATGAACATGCAGCAGCTGCAGCGCGCGATCCTCTCCAGCAACAGCGCCTTCCCGGTGCGCGAGAACCTGGAAGATGAGGCCAAGATCCTCATCCCGATCGAGACGCCGATCCGCAACATGCTGCCTCGCCGCGTTGGATCGGGCCTCGCTTCGCAGTGGCGCCAGCTGATCAGCCTCGGCGGCGGCTACGCAGCCGCGACGACCACCACGCAGGCCATCGTGGCCAGCGCTGCGCAGTCGATCGCCGTCGCAAGCTCTTCGGGCTTCGCGGTCGGAAAATACATCTACCTCGACAGCGGCGCCACGCAGGAATACCTGCCGATCACCGCGATCGCAGATGGCACCCACATCACCATCAACCCCGCCAGCAACCACGCCAACGGGACTGCGGTCGCTCTGGCGGATATGCAGACCGGCTCCACCGGAATCGGTAACCTGCGCACGTTCTTCGCCGAGAACGGCGCTCCGGCCGAGCACACCAGCCAGTACGTCAATCAGCTCGCATCCTACAAGCTGATGGGCACCTTCGGCCAGGTCTCGGGCTTCGCGAATGCCGCCGGCGCGAACTTCCAGAACCAACTCGCTCAGGAGAAGGCCAACGCCCTCCGGAACCTGATGCTGAACGAGGAAAACGCGCTCCTAAACGGCGACGCTTCCTCCGTGGCCGCGCCCTGGGGCGACGGCGCCAATCCGCTGGCCTTCAGCGGCCTGAACAACCTGGTGACCACCGCGAACGGCACGCCCGCGGACCAGATCCAGACGGCCGTCGGCGCGCTGACCACGGCGCACATCGACAACCAGCTGCGCCGCCTCTGGTTCCAGGGCGCCCAGACCCCGTACATGATCATGTCGGCGCAGGAAAGCCTGTCCCTGGTTCACTTGGCCGAAGGAAACGGATCGATCATCCGCGTCCAGGCGACCAGCAACGGCGAGACCGTCCTCGGCGTCAAGGTGACCGGATACGTTCACCCGATCACCGGCGAACTCATTCCAGTCCACGTCGCGCGCTTTCAGGCGTCGGGCTCGATCCTCTTCGGATCTCAGCGACTGCCCGACGGTTCGCCCTCGGCGGACGTCGAGGTTCTGCCGCAGGTGCAGCTCCCGCAGCTTGCTCCGAACGAGAACATCCAGGGCTACTGCGTCCAGGAGATCGCGCCGACCACAAACGCGCCGCAGATGTACCCGTTCATCTGCACCGTGTTCGAGGTGCTGCGCATGAAGAGCGCCAAGCACTTCGCCAAGAGTACCGGCGTCAGCGCCGTCTAAGCCTCCCGGGCGTCTTAAAAAGCGCCCTTGGTTCCTTCGCCTGGCTCACACGTATCACATGTTCCGTGAGCCAGGCCTTACTCGTCGCTCCCTGGATCACAGGCGGAGCCGGAGAATTTCGTCATTATGTATAGCAAAGGCATGTTTCACTCGAAAGTCGGCTTGAACACCGACGAGCGCGTCTCCGGCAAAGTCCGTGAGTTCATTGGGGACGGCTCGCCGCATCTGCTCGTTGCCGGACTGCTGGCAGTCCTTTCCGTGCGGATTGGGACCACGAACATCCCAATCGAGCGCGACTACAGTTTCCCGCACAACGCGGATCCGCTCTTCAACAAGAAAGTGGAGATCACGCTGCCGCAAGTCGCGCTGATCCCCGCCGAAGAGGCCGAAGGGACCGCGATCCTCATGCGCTCCGTCCACTCCAACGACGGCATCTGGCAGCCCGGAGTCAAGATCTATGTCGGCGGCGAGTGGGAAGATGAGGCGTCTGCCAGCGAGCATCCAAACGATGTTTCACTGGTCAGCGTCACGAAAACAGCTTCGCAGCCTACCCCGACTGGCCCAGCGGCGGCGCCCGCGAATACGCCAACGAACGGCGGCAAGGCCGGCGGGAATAAGGTCGTCGACGAAATCCTGAAAGCTTCGATTGAAGAAATTCGCAAACAGGCGAATGAGCAGGGTATCGAAGGCGCGGAAACTCTCGAAGCGAGGCCCCTCGCCGTGGCCCTTGCACGCGCGGCTGGCTACAGAGTCGCCGATTAACAAAACCTCAACTTAACAAAACCTGAATCGCCTGCGCCATTATTGATCAATCAATAATGGCGCGGGTGGCCTCTTAGATTATACGTGCGAGGAATCTCCATGCCATACGATGCTCACCCGACCGGCGGCGACTTGAAAAAATTTTGGGATGGAACGGGCATCGTGTGTGACTGGGCAGAGACGCCCTTCAACCGGATCGATCTGGACGACAAGATCAAAGACGCGGTCGCCTTGATGGAAAGCGGAACGGGTCGCAAGTTCATCGCGCAGCTCGGCACGCGCACCTACGATCCGCCCCGTGGCCCGCGCGGCTTCCTCAGCCTGGGACAGGACCTTTGCAGCGATCCCGATCTTGAGAGCTCTATCCTTATCACTGCCGCCGGCGCGCAGCTGACGCTGGGTCAAACGTGCTTTCTGGGTCCCGAGAATTCGGATAACGATGGGCTTCCGTGGAGCCTGCTGGAGATCTCGATGCTGGGCACGCCTGCTTACTCGGCTCGGCGCAGCGTCAGCATCACCGGCTACTGGGGCTACAGCGCCAGGATGCCGGACGACGTTTGGAGCGCCGAACTTGCGATGGCGGCGCTCGCGATGGCCCCGCAGGTGGAACTTGCGCTTACGAACGGTGTGGCGAAGATTGAGGACGTTGTGTACGCCTCCGGTTCGTTTACGCCGCTCAGCACGCAGATCGCGCTCTGGCGCCAGAAGTTTGATGCGGTCGTCGCGAATAAGAAGAAGGTTGTTATCTGATGGAGAAACAGCTGTACGCTCTGCAAATTCCAGTAAGCGACTACTTTAGCCTGTTGAAGGCCCTCGCCGATCCGGACAGGAAGGTGACCGTTCCGGAGAGTGTCGCCGAGGTTGAGTTCCTGGACGCGAGCACGATCTTCCTGAATGGGAAGCTGGAACTGATGGTGCGTGTCCTCGCACCGATGGACTGGGACTGCGTGCTTTCGATTGTGGAAACGGATAGATGGCGACCGGTCGCCTCCAGCGACACGCTTGCGGTGGATCCCAACGAATGAACGGGTGACGTTAGCTAATTCGATGCGAGTGATGTTCGGCTGGTCGATGAAGGGAGAATATGGGATGTGCAGTCGCCGTGCGCAGAATTTGGCGCGTCAAAAGGCTCACCTGATAGAGAGCGACGGTAACTCCGTATTTCATGAAAACGGCGAGTCTATCAAACTGCCCACCGGTGAAAAAGTCAAAGCTACCAAGAAGGACGACCTAAGGACGCTGTCCCGCTACATTGCGACGGACGGTCTGGACCAGGCCGATGACCGCCCGGTCGTGTTCGAGTTCGCCGGAGTCGTTTACGATACGAAAACGCTCGTACGCCAAGATATCTTTGTTCAGAGCGGCGTCGTCTGGCGCATCGATAGCGTGCATCCTCAGGAGCGCCAGGACATCTGTACCCTGTACGCCACGGTCTGCCATCGGAAGTAGCGAGTTGCCCTACGAAGGCACTTGAAGCGAGTTTGCCCCATGAACGAGTTTGAGATGGAGATCGTGGGCGTGGATGAACTCGTTTCTGGACTTAGCCGGCTGGGGGAGGGGCTTAGCCGGCCCGCTCCCGCATTAAACCGCATGGCCAATTATTACGCGGACCGCACCAAGGAGCGAATGACCCGGGGCGGCGATCCGCGTTATCCCGACATTCTTCCGGCGTCCCGCAAGAAGCGTAAGGTCAGCAAAACCACGCCGGCGCTCTGGGATAGCGGGGGACTGATCGAATCGGCCACGGCCACCCGGCCCGGCGTCGCCGATTCCCTCTATTCGATGACGCCGGACGGATTTACCGAGGGCACCGCCCGGCCCGGGGCCATGCGTCATCAAAAGGGCTTCAAAAAGCGCGACGCCAAAGGCCGCCGTTATAATGAGCCCGCACGCCCATTCCTCGTCATCACAAAGTCCGACGAAGGGGCCATGGCGCAGATCTCCGCCGCTTATGTGGATGATCTGACGAAGGCGCTCCGCTAGACCCCACTATTCCATTCGCGAGACATCATCACTCCATACAGAAATTTAGGCCCAGCCTCCCATGACCATCAACGACGTCGTCACCTCATCGGATAAACAAGCGCGGCTGATCGAATTGCTGCGCGCGGATCCATCGTTCACCGCCGCCTTCAGCGGCAAGGAGATCTTGAAGACGGATCCGGACGGGGTGACCCGGGGCGAGCAATATAACATCACGCTGGAAATCGCAGGATCGGGCCTCGGTGATGGGAGTCTGGGCGGGAGCGGCGTGGGAACAGACTGTCCGTTCTCCCAGCTCGTCTTGATGGTGTACGTCATTTCCGAGAGCGGCGCCGACGCCGACCGGAAACAGCAATGCGTCAGGGCGACCGAGCAGATCCTGGCGATCATGCGCAAATACCAAGCGCACAGTCGTCAAGGGAAGCAGATCTGGTACAGCATGGAAATGCCGCTACGGCAAGGTGGGCTCTCGACCACATACCACTGGCGAAAAGAAGAGGGAATTTATCTCTCGGTCACGCCCATCAACCTCTACTCGCGCGCCACGATCCTTTCGTAACCCGCGCTCTACACGCCTCATTTGGAGATTTACGAATATGAATATCGGAGACCAGATTATTTACGCGCGCGAGGATAGCGGCGCCGACTTTCCAGTCCTCGGTCTATTTTTGGCCCCAGGCGAGCCGCTGACCGTCGGTGAGGACCTGAGCGAGCAGCTCGCCGATCGCTTTGTCGAAGAAGGCGTCTGCCGTCCTTATACAGCAGAGCCTTCTGTGCCGGAAGCGGCTTCGCGCGAAGCCGATCCGCCCCCGGCCGCCGTGAAGCCTGGTAAGGCCGGCG
>NZ_JBDSQY010000337.1:0-15738 GCF_039929585.1 Capsulimonas sp. | reverse complement strand
TCATTAGTTGTATTCTCTCCTCATCAAAGATACCGAAACATATTCTCTATCGCCTGACGAAGCGCCTTCACTCAAATGGAAGGCGATCAGCGCGTTTTTTATTAATCGGTAAAACCGATTGGCTGTTTGTGCTGATCGGTTTTCTAAAATAGTTCTTGACTCACGCGTGACGCTGTACTATAATAAGTCCAACAGCAATCCAGTGCATCGGTTTTATCGATTTGAGGGGATTCTGGAGGAGTGATTTGCGCGATGGAGTTTGAGCCGCTATATCTTCGTATTAAAGAGCAGATTCGGAAGGATTGGTGCTTGCCGCAATCCGACCGAGGTCTGGAGCGGATGCCGACTCTCAACGAGCTTCAGGAGCAGTACGGGGTGAGTCGTCCGACGATCAGCAAGGCGCTGGCGTCCCTGGCGGCGGAAGGCGTGCTGGTCAAAGAGCAGGGGCGTGGCATGTTTGCCCTTCCTGGGCCGGCCGACCCCGAGCAAGCTTCGGCGTCTCAGCGCGCGATTATCGGATATATTGCCCCTCTGTACGGAGCGGAACTGTCGCAAGACGTGTTTTCTGGTATCGACCGCGTCGCGCAGCGGCGAGGCTGGCGCGTGCTGATGGCCAGCTCCGGCGACAGTATGGAGCACGAGCGGGCAGCGGCGGGGGAGATGATTGCCGCTGGAGCGCAGGGCATGATTATCTATCCGGCGCTGCGCCACGGCTCCCTTCAGGAGAAAGAGTATCTTCGCACCGAGGATCTAGGCGTCCCTCTCGTTCTGGTCGATACCTGTACTCGCGATCAGGGGCACACGCAGATCATTTTCGATAATCGGCGCGCCGGAGCGCAGATCACGAACTGGCTGCTGGAGCAGGGACGGCGGCGCATCGGTCTTGCATTCTATCAGGAAGATATGCACCATCCCGGCCTGGATGCGCGCTATCAGGGTTACCTCGGAGCGCTGAGGGAATTTGGACTGCCAGTGGATTCACAGCTGGTTCACCGCGATCAATCTAACAATTTTGGCTTCGATCTTGGGCCGATCTTGGATGAATGGTTTTCTCTGCCGGAACCCCCAGATGCAATCATCGCCATGGACGATATGGCGGCGCTGTCGATGACCGATCAACTCGCCGCACGGGGCGTACGCGTCCCCGACGATGTCTTGGTGGCCGGCTTCGACAACCGCGTCGCGGCCCGCCGGTTTCAGCCGGCGTTCGTGACGACTGCCCCGGATTTTGAGAATCTTGGGGAAACCGCCTGTGAAACACTGCTGGACGGGATCGAATCCGGCGATCTGCCGCAGCAGGTCTATGTCCTTCCGGTTCCGCTGCTGGTCCGGACAGGGGCGTCTCCAGTGGACGCCGACGCGGATGTGGAAGCCATTTTTGCGCGCCGCCGGGGCGTGAAGTAATTCGAGAAAATGCCATCTTGGCGAGAGAAGGCGCCGGAAAAGCAATAAACAATTATCCCTTCTCAACGGTCTTATGGAGAAAACAATGAACGCTCACGGAATTTTTAAAGCGCGCAAAGAACAGCGCGGTTTTACACTGATTGAACTGCTCGTCGTCATCGCAATTATCGCAATACTTGCCGCGATCCTCTTCCCGGTCTTCGCCAAAGCGCGCGAGAAGGCCCGCCAGATCTCCTGTGTCTCCAATCTGAAGCAGATTGGTCTCGGAATCATGCAGTACACGCAGGATAACGATGAGAACCTGCCCTACGCGCGCATTGACGCCGCGCCTGTCACGCCTTGGCAGGGCGCCATTTACCCATACGTCAAGAGCGCGCAGCTATTCAAGTGTCCTGATAATCCAGGAGGCAGCAAAAACATCAACAATACTCCCGCTCCGAATGGAAGCTTTCCAGCGATCCCGATTTCTTATGTCGCCGTTGGCGGCGACGATGTCTTCAACTCGACAAACTTCTACGGCGGTAAAGTCGCGATGGGATATTACACCCCGTTCAACGGCAACGCCATGCCCGCCCCGACCTCCCTCGCGCAGCTTGTCGCGTCTGCGACGACCATTCTTATCGGAGAGACGCGTTCTGCTAGCAACACTGGGGTTCCGCGCGCCGATCCGGAATTCTGGGATAACACGAACGATATGCGCATGCAGGGCCATACCGGCCAGACCAACTTCGTGTTCGCGGATGGTCACGCCAAATCCATGAAGCCGACAGCGACGCTGACCTCGACCGTCAACATGTGGAACGTGGCCAACACGCTCCCCGGCAATAACAACCTCGCCAACATGCTTGCGGCGGAGCAGGCGAACTCGGCGGACGGTTTCTAATCACATTCACCAAAAATAACAGCCGCCAGGGCCTTTGGGTCCTGGCGGCTGCTCTTTTGCCGGAGTTCGCCTTTACAGGCTGCCCGCTCCGGAGGCGAGTGTGTTGTACATTTTCGTCTCCCTTCAAGGTATTTGAGAGCGCTCTCAAATACCTTATCGCCGCCATACTTTCTCCCGCTAAAGGTAAGGCCCGGCGACGCGAAAAATATTTTGAACGCTCAAAGCGATCTTAGAGTTTGCTTGTGGGGAAAGAGTTCCTCGGAGCAGCAAAAACAAAACAGCCTGCATCTGCGGCGTGTCGCAAATGCAGGCTGTGCTGCGTGTCGGTCATCGTGTTGTCGGGCGTATGCATTATCCGGCGGCGCTCCATTCCTGGTACTGCCGCTGGATCTGCTTGACGTGGTACGCAACGTTGGCGCTGGAGCAGCCGAGCTCATCGCCGGCTTCGCGCCAGGTCATGCCGCGCAGCAGGGACTTCAGGACCGCCTGCTGGGTGGGCTTGAGGCCGCCCGTGAAAGCGCGGATGCTCAGGTCCGTCTGCACGTCGTTCCAGTCCATCGACGATGGAATGGCGGCGACCTGTTCGTCCTCCAGCAATTCGCAGCGGCGTCGGCGCCATCGCTTGACGGCGTCGAGCAAGCGCCACCGGGCGTGCTTGAGCAGATACTGATCGGAATCCCCGATCGAGATATCGATTTGCGTCAGGGCGTCGAGCAATCCGACCCAGGCTTCCTGGAGCAGATCGTCCGCGTTTTCATTGGTGCAGCGGGCGTAGTGCGCGGCCATCTTGGCCATGCGCGGTCGTAGGCGGGCCACAAGGGCCTCTCGGGCTTCGCGGTCGCCGTAGCGAGCGCGGTCATAGGAATAACTGGAAACCAAAATCTTCTCCAAATAACAAAAAACAAGAGTTAGCCTGATCGTGGAAACTCCACGGGCTGGGCGGTTGGCTCTCGTCGGCGCTATCTGGAAAAACCGGCTTCAAGGGGGACCGAGACAAACTTACTGTCGCGGACAGGGGAGCGGGTTAGGCAGACGGCAGCCGAAACGAGGCGAACGGCGTGTGTCCGGTCTCTGGTACAGTGAGTACCAGGACCATACTAATATTTGCAAACTGAATAGTTGCGATTTTCACGGGTGCGGCTCCTTTCGGGTAATTGGGTGCGGCGGGTGTTCCAGGAAGTCTCGTGACGTCTCCCCGGGCCGTACAACTATTATATCGGCTGTGCGATAAAATTTGCTAAAGAGTTTCGAAATAAATTTAAAATATATTTTTTATTTATTTTTACGCCCCGAAACAGTTCCGAAACACGAGCCCGGTATCCTGATGATCGAAGGAAGCGGACGGCGAGGACGCCGCGCTTGCTTCACTCTCTCTACTCCCAAGCTACCCCGGCAGTGTCGCCCTCCCGATTACTTGTGTATTCCGCCCCAGCGCGGTATCATCCGGTTATCAACGGAAAGGCGTCTGTCACCTCATGAGCTTCACTTCGACGCAGTCGGAACCACCGGTCGTCATCAGCGAAACCCGAACCCAGCTGCTGCTGCGCACCCAGCGCGCCACGCCGCGCTTTTTGCAGGGCGTGTACCCCTTCGCCGGACGCGGCGTCTTCGATCTTGGACCTCTGAATGAGGCCCTTTCGTATACCGTGCCCAAGGGGAAAATTGCCCAGCTGCATTACTTCCGGGCCGGAAACCTGTCCGACGATATCCTGTATCTCGCGATCTCCGTCAACGGGACGCCTGTGCGCTACTTCCCAGTCGGCCCCAAGTCCGACAACCACGTGCCGCTCGCGATCGTGGAGGACCATCCGGCCGGCGCTCTGATCGAAGTGCGGCTCGCCGCGCCGCGCGGCCTGACCGGGACGGTGGTGCTGGATGTGGGCTTGATCGAGATCGACGCCGAGGAGCAATCGTAACGATGTCGTCCGCCACCGCCACACACTGTCCTTACTGCGCCCTGCAATGCGGCATGAACCTCGTCTCGGACGCGGGTGAACCGCTCACGGTCGCCGCCCGGCCGGACTTTCCCACCAACAAAGGTGGGCTCTGTCAAAAGGGCTGGACCAGCACGGACTTGCTTTTGCACCCTGATCGGCTGACCTCGCCGTACATCCGGGATCGCAAGGGTGACGAACTGCGTCCGTGTGATTGGGACGAAGCGCTGGACCGGATCGTGACGGAAATACGACTCGCGCAGCAGAAGTACGGACTGGACTCGGTGGGGATCTTTGGCGGCGGCGGTCTCACCAATGAAAAGGCGTATATGCTGGGCAAGTTCGCCCGCGTCGCCCTGCGCACGTCGAACATCGACTATAACGGGCGGTTTTGCATGTCCTCGGCGGCGGCCGCCGGGATCAAAGCCTTTGGGATCGACCGAGGATTGCCGTTCCCACTGGAAGACATCCCCGGTGCAGAGACGATACTTCTCATTGGAAGCAACCCCGCCGAGACGATGCCGCCGATCATGCAGTATTTCGAGGAGCATCGCAATCGGGGCGGCCATTTGATCGTCGCCGATCCGAGGCGCACCCCGACCGCGCAGAACGCCGCCGTGTTCCTGCAGCTCACGCCGGGAACCGACGGCGCGCTCGCCAACGGACTGCTGCACATCGCGATGGCCGACGGTCTGCTCGATCATGATTTCATCGAAGCGCGCACGACCGGGTTCGAGGCCGTGCGTCGTGTGATCGCCTCCTACTGGCCGGATCGGGTCGAGCGCATCACCGGCGTCCCCGTCAAGGATCTCACCAAAGCGGCGCATCTGATGGGCGAGGCCGCGACGGCGATGGTGCTGACGGCGCGCGGCGCCGAGCAGCAAAGCAAGGGCGTGGAGAATGTCCAGGCGTTTATCAATCTGGCGCTAGCCTTAGGCAAGGCCGGCAAGCCGCATTGCGGCTACGGCTGTTTGACGGGGCAGGGGAACGGCCAGGGCGGGCGTGAGCATGGGCAAAAGGCCGATCAACTGCCCGGATACCGCAAGATCGACAACCCCGCGCACCGCGCCTATATCGCCGGTGTTTGGGGCGTGGAGGAAGCCTCCATTCCTGGGCCGGGGCGCTCGGCTTATGAATTGCTGGACACGCTGGGAACGCCTGGCGGCGTCCGCGCTCTGATGGTGGCGGCTTCCAACGTGGTCGTCTCCGCGCCGCGTTCGAGCCATATCGAGGAGCGGCTGGACGCGCTCGATTTCTTAGTCGTCTCGGATATCTTTCTCTCGGAAACGGCGGAGCGCGCCGATGTCGTGCTGCCGGTGACGCAGTGGGCGGAGGAAGAGGGGACGATGACCAACCTCGAAGGCCGTGTGCTGCTGCGTCGCCGTGCGATGGACCCGCCGCCGGGCGTGCGCAGCGACGCCCAGATTTTGAAGGCTCTCGCCGACCGTCTCGGGGCGGGACAGTATTTCACCGAGCGCCCTCGGGAGATCTTTGAAGAGCTGCGCCGCGCCAGCGCCGGCGGCGCGGCGGACTACGCCGGCATCTCCTACGAGCGGATCGCCGCGCAGGACGGAGTGTTCTGGCCCTGTCCCTCCGAAGGGCATCCCGGCACGCCGCGTATGTTTTTAGACAAGTTCGCTACCGACGACGGCCGGGCGAAGTTCTACCCCATCGCGCATAAGGCCGCCGCCGAGGAACCCGACGACGAGTACCCGGTCTACCTGACCACGGGGCGCGTGATGGCGCAGTACCAGTCCGGGACGCAGACGCGCCGGGTTGAGAAGCTGCGCGCCAATGCGCCCGAGGCGTTCGTCGAGATCCACCCGTCGCTCGCCCGACGCTTCGGCATCGCCGACGGGGACATGGTCCGTCTCGCCACCCGCCGGGGAGCCGCGGAAGCCAAGGCGCGGCTGACGCCGTCGATCCGGCAGGACACCGTGTTCGTGCCGTTCCACTGGGCGGGCAAGGGACGCGCGAACCTGCTCACCAATGATGCGCTGGACCCGACATCACGCATGCCGGAGTTTAAGATTTGCGCCGTGAGTATTGGAAAAGCATGACGAACCATGGAATAATTGGTAATGCTAGTGAATGACTAGTGAATTGTTTGGTTCTTGACAACGAAGTCCTAACGGCCACCGCTGGACGACCATCAGACGACGTTTGAACGTCGCGTAGACTCACATAAAGGGGATAAGGATTTGCATCAACGAAGGACAGTGCATACGTTAATTGGGATTTCCGCATTGGCGCTTGGCGGAGTTTTGGCAATGGGTTCACAGCCCGCGCAGGCCCAGGCCGCAACGTTCCCGGACGTTCCGGACAACCATTGGGCGTACTCGGCGGTTCAGAGCCTGGCGGACAAGGGGCTGGTCAAGGGCTACCCCAACGGCCAGTTTCTGGGCAACCGGGCGCTGACGCGCTACGAGTTCGCCAGCGTTGTCGATCGCCTTTTGCAGACGATCGCCGACATGAAGAGTGGCGCGGCGCCGACGACCAGTGTGACTCAGGACGATTTGAACAAGATCCAGGTCCTGGTCGACAGCTTCAAGACCGAACTGACCGCGATCCAGGCCGACGTCGCGAAGGCCCAGACAGATATCACGACCCTGCGCGGCCAGGTCGAAGACCTGCGGCAGGACGTGCTGGACACCAAGGAGATCGCCAACAAGGCCCAGGACACCGCGAATAACTCCTATGGTGTGGGCGCGAAGCGCAAATTCCAGATCGGCGGTTATATCCAGGCGCGTTACTTCGCCGCCGATAGCGGCAGCCGCGACACCGGAACGGATCATCTGCTGTACCCACGCGGTAAGGCTCCGGGCAGCAGCCCGTATAACGGCGACTACGCCGCCAACTCCAACGGCGCATCGTTCGTGATCCGCCGCTCGCGCCTCAAGCTGACCGGGCAGGTGACGCCGAACACCAAGTACACCATCCAGTTCGACGCCTCCGGAGTTTCGAACGCCGGCAGCGCTGCGGTTTCAATCCGTGAAGGAAACGTCGCCTATACCTTCGGCGACGGCAACCCCGTGAAAAACCTCACCATGACCGCCGGTATGTTCGCCAACCCTTTCGGATACATTCTACCGTCGCCCGCCGCGACGTTTATCCAGGGCGAGCGCCCGCTTGCCTTCAATGAAGGCGGCCAGGGCTTGTTCGCCAGCCAGGATTACGATCGGGGCGTACAGCTGAGCGGCGGAAACGCCAACCTGCGCCTGACAGCCGCCTTAATCAACGGAACCGGCCACACGAGCAATGATACCGATCGCCAGCTGGACCAGGTCTACCGGGCCGCTTATCAAACTACGGACAAGAAGCTGGGCGTTGGCGTCTCCTACTACAACGGCCACGTTCCGGACTTCGCCAACACGGGGACGGCATATACGTCGCGCAAAAAAGAGCTGACGGGAGCGGACGTGCAGTTCGCCCCGACCGCCAACATCTTCCTGAACGGCGAGTATGTGGAAGGCAAGTTCGAGCAGCGCACCTTCTTCAACGGCGCGACCCAGGGCGCTCTGGCCTTGACGTCGAACCAGTTCGCTCCCGGCAACAAGATCGAGGGCTATTACGTGCTGGGCGGCTACACCTTCAGCCCCGCCGGCGCGCATCCGCTGACCCTTGCGCTCAACTACGACGAGTTCAACCGCGCCAAGAGTGGAACCGGCAGCGACAGCTCGTACACCGACAAGAACCTCGGCTACGGCGTCCTCTACAGCCTCGACAAAGCGACCCGACTGCGCCTGTGGTACACCAAACCCAATAAGGTCGCCCACGCCCCCGGCGCCGTCGATCCCGAGAAGGTCGGCCTGTTCATCAGTGAACTTCAGGTCAAGTTCTAAACTTCGGGCTGATGAGATAAAATTCGAACATCGGTCGTCCCACGGGAGGACTGATGTTCGGCTTGGCGTGTTTTAGGGAAAGCCCATGATCTCCACGAGTCTCACAATCATCATGGTCATTGTGGCGATGCTCGGGACCGGCGCGCTTGAGTTCAGCATTTACCGATCTATAGAAGCTAAGCGACGTCGTGCTTCCCCGTTGGGAGCCTCCTACGCACTAATCGCCGGTTTCACTTTGAGTCTCGTCGGCTTCTGCGCGCTTCTCGCTGGCTCACGGCTGCCGCCAGTAGCTTTCCTAGGCATATTTGCGTGTGGCTTGATCCTGGGATATGTCGCGGCGCTTCGAGTAAAGTATTCAGAGCGCTGAGCCGCTAACAAGTTCGTTTTTCTCAATCTGTTTTTCTTCGGAAAAACATTTCTGCCCGAAACATTCCCGAAACATCCCTCCCCCATACTACACTCACGAGACGAACAGCGGCATTGTCGCCGCGGTTCAATTCCCCGTCAGATTTGACGCACCCCTTCGGCACTGTCGCCAACACTTAAGATACCGACCCATGGTCCAATTCCATGAGTCCCGATATTTGAGTTGCTGGCGGAGCGCCGGAAGTTCTTCTTCCCGCGAAACCCTCCCATGGGCTCCCAGCCTCAAGACCGTTTGCGAGAGGAGAAGACTTCGTGAAACTCAGTGATTTGAAACAAAGCGGGCACGCCCCGTCGCTCTTCAGCGCCTTCCTGCACTTCGATATTTCCTTCATGGTGTGGGTGATTTTAGGGGCGCTCATGCCCTTTATCATGACCGACCCATCCCTCACCGGGCAGAACCTCCAGGTGACGCCCACCGCGCAGGTACAGACCGGCGAACAGTATACGATGCTGATCAAGGGGCCGCAGACCGTCAAGCAGAATCCGAAACTCGCGGCCGATCAGCCGAAGAACGTTTACAACCTGCTGATCAAACCCGGCGCGCCCGGTGTCGCCACCAAGGCAAGCGTCAAACCCGTCGAGAAGTTCGTGGTGGACAACGCGAACCCCGCGACCATCGCCGCGGTGAACGCGACTTCCAAGCTCATCCATATCGAAGTCGCTCCCGGAGCGCATGGCAACCCGAACGAGAACGTGATCGCTCTCAAGCCCGCCGCGGCGCTGGCGAAGGCTGGTAAGACGTTCCAGCCGATCGCGAACGGGTATCCGGCGTCCACCAAGCTGCTTCTGGTCGGCATCCCGCTGCTCGCGGCCGGCTTCTGGCGCATCCTGCTGGGCGTTCTCGCGGACCGCTTCGGCTCCAAGCGCGTCGGCGTCGCCTCCATGTTCTTCACGCTGCTGCCGCTGGCCGTCGGTTTCCAGATGGCGACTTCGTACAATTCACTCGTATTCGTCGCGTTTTTCTTAGGACTGGCCGGCGCATCCTTCGCCGTGGCGCTGCCGCTCGCCTCGCGGTGGTATCCGCCTCACCTTCAGGGACTGGCGATGGGCATCGCCGGCGCCGGCAACTCGGGAACGGTTCTCGCCACGCTATTCGCTCCGATGCTCGCCAAAGCCTATGGCTGGCATGAAGTGTTCGGTTTCCTGATGATCCCGGTCGCCATTACTCTGGTCACCTTCGCCCTGCTCGCCAAGGATCCTCCGGGACAGGTTCGCCCGGCCCGCGCCGCCGATTATGCGGCGGTTCTCGCTAAGCCCGACGCCTGGTACTTCTGTATCCTGTACTTTGTCACCTTCGGCGGCTTCGTCGGAATGTCCAGCTTCTTCAACACGTTCTTCGTCGATCAGTATGACGCTCCGAAGGCGACAGTCGGTCTCTGGACCGCGCCGTTCATTCTGGCCGGCTCTCTGGTCCGCCCCATCGGCGGCGCGTTGGCGGACCGCCTTGGCGGCATTCGAATGCTGACTGTTCTCTACGCCACAGTGATCGTGATGGCGGTCGGTGTGGGGCTTGCGATCGGCAACTTCCCGGTCGCTGAAGTCCTGCTGTTCGTGATGATGGCGGCGCTCGGCATGGGCAACGGCTCGGTCTTCCAGCTCGTTCCGCAGCGCTTCAAGAAAGAGATCGGCGTCATGACCGGTCTGGTCGGCGCGGCGGGCGGCGTGGGCGGTTACTATCTGAACTTCGCCCTCGGACACCTGCACGACATCACCGGCACCTACGCCTCGGGCTTCTACGCCTTCGCCGCCATCGCGGTGGTCGCGTTCATCGTCCTGCGGGTCGTCGCTCCCGGCTGGACCAAGAGCTGGCTCGGCGAAGGCGGCGTCGCCCACGGCGCTTCGACCCCGACCGCCCCGGCCCAGGAGCGCGTTCTGGTTGGCGCGGAAGTCGCGTAGTCTCTAACGCAATAAATACGGAAGAGGCCGGCGGTTGAAACTGCCGGCCTCTTTCGTATTTCCACTATTATCGAAAAAGGAGCACCTATGTATTCACAGCCCCGACTGCTGCAAGGCGTCTACACATTCCAGGGTCATGGTTACCAGAACCCAACGCTGCTGAGCAGCGAACTTTCTTACACCGTTCCCACCGGCAAGCGCGTGCAGCCCGTCTACCTGCGCGCCGGCAACTCCACGTCCGCGATGGTCTATCTCGCGCTGATGCGCGACGGCAAACCGATGCGTCTCTTTCCCATCGGCGCGAAGGGCGATATGCACGTCGCCCTTGCCGTAATCGAGGATCTCACGCCGGGAACCGTGATCGAACTCTTCGTTGCCGGACCGGAAGAAACGGCAGGAACGCTTGTTGTCGACCTGGGATTGGTGGAAATCTAATCGCGGGCGCGTAAAACAATATGTAACCTTGGTATGATAGCTAGGGCGCCGGAAACGGCGTCTGCGAATGATTGTCAAAACTGAGTGGCTCCTAGCACACCAGTCAATCCATAACGACCATTCCAAGGCGCTCACTTGAAGAGAAGCACGGTAATATTCAAAACGGCTCACGCGGCGCTCTGGACAACCATTGTTTTCATTATCCTGTTGCGTTTGAATTGGCTGATGCCGTCCCATCGGCCGCACACGTTGATGTATTCCGTGCACAATTCGCGTCAAGTGAAGTTTCAGGGGTATGCGCCTGACTGGACGTATTGGGGTCTCGGACATCCCGAGGCTGTCACGATGCTGCGTCAATCAGGAGGGTTTCACCACCAAGCGCATGGGCAAGCGCACGGCGCTAAGGTTCGTATTGTTATTCAAGATGATCGCATTGACTATCCTCGATACTACGACTATATTCCCGAGACCGGTGAGATCGGCTGGGGCAGCGAGTGGTGTACGATACCGTCGTCACTGAACAAAGCCGTTCGGCAATCCATGTCTCCAAAGTAAAGTGTTTTTTGTGGAAACATGGCGGAAACATTACCGTTCTATACTATGACTGTTAAGCCGTTCGCAGTGTTGCGATGGCCTTGAACACTCTGCACTGAAGCCCCACTTCCCGGCAATGTCGCCCTCACTCATGCAAGTCGGTCTGCTCGATTCGAGCGGCCGGCGACGCTGGCTGACGAGGCGCTCCCCGCCGGAGCTTTACTCCTTCGTACAGCCTCACTCTTTTCGAGACGCCGCCCCCATCAGGGCGACGAGACCGGGCGCCGGACAGGCGAAAGGCACGCAGGATGAACACCAAGCAGAAATTAGTTGTGATCGGGAACGGCATGGCAGGCGCGCGTACGGTCGAGGAGATCCTGGCCCGTGGGGGCGCGGATCAGTTCGAGATCGTGATGTTCGGCGATGAGCCGTACGGCAACTACAACCGCATTCTTCTTTCCAATGTTTTGAACGGTTCGCAGGACGCCAAAGAGATTTTCTTAAATCCTCTGGAGTGGTACGCCGAGAACAATATCAACCTGCACGCCGGCGTTCGGATTTCTGAGATCGACCGGGCGGCCAAGTGCGTGATCGACACGAACGGCGCGGTGACTTCCTACGATAAACTAATTATCGCCACCGGAAGCCGCGCCTTCGTTCCTCCGGTTCAGGGATTGATGAACGAAGATGGGACGGACAAGCACGGCGTTTATGTGTTCCGAACTATCGACGACTGTCATAAGATCGCCGGATACGCCACCAAGTGCGCCCGCGCTGCCGTGATCGGCGGCGGACTGCTGGGCCTGGAAGCCGCGCGCGGCCTGATCAACTACGGCGTCGAAGTGCATGTCGTCCATCTGGGCTCGCATCTGATGGAGAACCAGCTGGACGCGCAGGCAGGCGCCATTCTGCGCAACACAATGGAGAAGATGGGCGTTCATGTCCATCTGGGCAAATCCACCTCGGCAATTTTGGGTGACGACAGCGTGACGGGGCTTGCCTTCAAAGACGGCGAGGAGCTGGCGTGTGACATGGTGGTGATCTCCGCCGGCATCCGTCCGAACTCCGAGATCGGCCGCGAGTGCGGCATGACCGTGGAGCGCGCGATCGTGACGGACGATCAGATGCGATCGGTGGATGATCCCGACATCTTCGTGGTCGGCGAGTGCGCGCAGCACCGGGGCCGCGTCTATGGTCTGGTAGCGCCGCTCTGGGAGCAGGGCCGCGTGCTGGCCGATGTGCTGACCGGAGCCAATCCGAAAGCGGAGTACCATGGATCGAAGCTCGCGACAAAGCTGAAGGTCATGGGGGTCGAGCTGGCGTCGATGGGCGTCACCGAGCCTCAGTATCCCACGGATGAAGTGCTGCATTTCGCCGAGCCCAAACGCGGGATTTACAAGAAGCTGATTGTGCGTGACGACCAGTTGATCGGCGCCATTTTGCTGGGCGACGCCTCCAAGGCCGCGCCCTTGATGCAGCACTTCGATCATGGGACGAACCTGCCGGACGACCGAACCTCGCTGCTGTTCGACCTTGGCCTGCCGCCCGCATCGACCTCCCTACTGGAGATGCCGGACGCCACGCAGATTTGTAACTGCAACGGCGTGAGCAAGGGGCAGATCCGCAAATGTGTCGAGGGCGGCAAGCGTTCTCTCAAGATGGTCATGGAGTCGACACGCGCCGGCATGGGCTGCGGCTCGTGCAAGGCGCTGGTGAAAGACGTCGTCGAGTGGGTCTGTGACGGAAAAGTCGAAGAAGATCCTTCGGTCCATTACTATGTGCCCGGCGTTCCGCTGCCGAAGCCCGAGCTAGTCGCGGCGATCAAGGAGCAGAACCTCAAGAGCGTTTCGGCGATCTTCGACACGCTGGCGGGCGGCGTGGAGGAAGTCGGCAGCAAGATGGCGCTGTCGTCGCTTCTCAGCACCGTCTGGGGCGCGGACTACGCCGAAGAGCGCGACGCGCGATTTATCAACGACCGCGTACACGCTAACATCCAAAAGGACGGAACGTTTTCGGTGGTGCCCCAAATCAAAGGCGGCGTGACGACCGCCGACCAGCTGCGCAAGATCGCGGACGCCGCCGACAAGTACAATGTCCCGATGGTGAAAGTGACCGGCGGCCAGCGGATCGACCTTGTCGGCGTCCGCAAGGAAGATCTGCCGAAAATGTGGAAGGACCTGGGCATGCCCTCGGGCCACGCCTACGGTAAATCGTTCCGCACGGTCAAGACCTGTATCGGCACGGAGCTTTGCCGCTTTGGTGTCGGCGACAGCACGGCGCTCGGCATCGCCATCGAATCGCGCTTCGCCGGGATCGAAAGCCCGGGCAAGATGAAACTGGCGACCGCTGGCTGCCCGCGCAACTGTTCCGAAGCGATGGTCAAGGATGTGGGCGCGGTCGCGGTCGAAGGCGGCAAGTGGGAGATTTACATCGGCGGCGCCGCCGGAGCGCACGTTCGCAAGGGCGACCTGCTCTGCGTCTGCGAGAGCCACGAAGAAGTCCTGATGATCATCGGCCGCTTCATGCAGTATTACCGCGAGAACGCCAAATGGCTGGAGCGCACCTACGGCTTCGTCCCGCGCGTCGGCCTCGACAAGATCCGCGACGTCGTCGTGAACGACAGCGAGGGGATCGCCGCCCGTCTCGACGCCGCAATGCAGAAATCCGTGGACGACTATGTCGACCCGTGGCTCGAAGCCGAGCAGCCCGTTTCGCCCAATCAGTTCATAACGACCCTTCCGATGGTCACTGCGTAATCTCTTAGGTAATCACATGAACACATTGATCCCCAACGAATACTGCCTCGGCCCGGCGTCACAGATTCCGATTGGCGAAGGGCGCGAATTTCTCATCGGCGAAACCAAAATCGCCGTCTTCCGGTCCCGCAATGGCGGCGTTTACGCCACGCAGCCGCTTTGCCCCCACCGCGCCGGTCCGCTCGTGGACGGCTTGATGGGCGGGAACATCCTGGCCTGTCCCCTGCACGCCTGGAAGTTCGACCTCAGCACAGGACAGCCCGTGCTGGGCGACTGCGGCCTGACGACGTACCCCGCGCGGATGACGGAAGAGGGAGATATTTGGGTGGAGGTGGCCTAACCCCCCACGCCGCTAAAGCGACGTTCCCCCCTTCCCTGCAAGCTGCTCCGCAGTGGGAAGTGGGAGCTAGTAATTACTGACGACATGGCTCTTGGCGTGAGGTCTGCGGACCAGACGCCAAATCCGCCGTCTCTTCTTTGTTGACTGTGTCAAGAACCATGTCGCCCCAAGTGATCAGCACCCACTTCCCACCGCGAAGCGGCTCGCAGGGAAGGGGGAAATCGAGCTTTAGCTCGATGGGGGGTTAGGCAGCCCCACGCCAAGAGCCCTGTCGTCAGTGATACTAGTTCCCACATCCCACAATGTGCTATAATTTCCTATCTCCCGGCGCGCGCTCGGAGTGTCCGATGTCCGATCCAGTGAAGAACCGCAGTGACGCGGTTGGATTTCCCAGGGAAACCGACACGCAGCATGCAGAACATACTGGTATATGCTCCGATGGAGCTTGGCGGACCGTCCACCCCGATCGCGGAGGTGCTGACGGAGGCTGGGCACATCGTCTTCCGCTCCTCCATGGACCGTGGGTCCGACGCCATTGACGCACTTTGCCGCGCGTTTGCAGGCCGTCCGCCGGATGTCCTTCTCGCCGACCTTTCCACAACTTACGACTGTCTGGCGATCCGCCACGTCATTCGCTTGCTTCAGCAGGCGTGGGGCGACGACATGCCGAGGCCCGCGTGCCTCGCGCTGCTCGACGCACGCCATCTGTCGCAGCCGGACTGGATCGCCGCCGTGGACGATTTTATCCTGCCGCCCTATACGCCCCGCGAAGCGCTGGCCCGCATTGATCTTCTGCTGTTCCGTAAGCGGCACGTGCTGTCGGGTGACACGCTGTCCCTGGCGGACCTCACGCTGGACCTCGCCGGCGGACGCGCGATGGACCCGGAAGGGCGTGTCCTGCCATTGACGCCGCGTGAGTACGATCTGCTGAGATTTTTAGGAACGCACCGGGGGAAGTTCTTCGCGCGCGACCGTCTGCTGGATATGGTTTGGGGAGTGGACTTCGACGGCGGCGAGCGCACCGTGGATATTCATATCCGAAGGCTGCGCGCCAAGCTCCCGCCAATCACGGCGTCCTTGCTGGAGACACGGCGCGGGGTAGGGTACGGGCTGCTGCCGCCGGGGATTTAGGCCCTCACCCTCGTTCCCTCTCCCGGAGGAGAGGGATATCCAAAGTATATAGGCCAAACGTTGCTTCGCACTTGGGTTTCAGACGATGTCAAGAGATTGGCGAATGGATACATCATACTCTGGTTCCCCAGAATTGGGGCGGAGGGGCCGAACTCTC